>JAYTRE010000150.1:0-4615 GCA_043746395.1 Pseudonocardiales bacterium | reverse complement strand
GTAGACATGGGCATCGCGCCGCACGATCGCCCGAGCTGGGACGAGCTCTTGGTCGGACCGACCGACGACCCGAGCGGCGAGCGCAACCTCTTCGGTGCCGTGCGCCGGGTGATGGGCAAGTGCGGCTACTCGTCGGTGAAGGAGTTCCAGAAGGCGGAGCTGATCGTGACCGGGCGCGAGTGAAGCGGGCAGATTGGCGATGACGGAACTACGGCTGGGTTACAAGGCATCCAACGAGCAGTTCGCTCCGCGGGAGCTGCTCGGCTATGGCGTGCTGGCCGAGGAGATGGGGTTCGACTCGGTCTTCGTCAGCGACCACTTGCAGCCCTGGCGGCACGACGGCGGGCACGCGCCTTTCGCGATGTCATGGCTGGGCGCGTTGGGGGCGAGCACGCAGCGCATCGTCATCGGCACCAGCGTGCTGACCCCGACCTTCCGCTACCACCCGGCGATCGTGGCGCAGGCGTTCGCGACGCTGGGCTGCCTGTACCCGGGGCGGGTCGTGCTGGGGCTGGGCACCGGCGAGTCGATGAACGAGGTGCCGCTGGGCCTGGAGTGGCCCGACGGCAAGGAGCGCTTCGCCCGCTTCCGGGAGGCCGTCGCGCTGATCCGCCTGTTGTGGTCAGAGGAGCGGGTCAGTTTCACGGGCGACTACTACCGCACCGAGCGGGCCACCATCTACGACCGCCCCGAGCAGCCGGTGCCGCTGTATCTCGCCGGCTCGGGCCCGGCGGCCACGCGCTACGCGGGACGGGTCGGCGACGGCTACATCACCACCTCGGGAAAGGCCGCGGAGCTCTACACCGACACCCTGCTGCCGGCGGTGGCCGAGGGCGCGGAGCAGGCCGGTCGGACGGTCGCGGACCTGGACATGATGATCGAGGTCAAGGTTTCCTTCGATCACGACCGGGACGCCGCGATGCAGGCGACGTCATTCTGGGGCGCGCTGGCATTGACGCCGCAACAGAAGTCCGGCGTCGAGGACCCCGTGCAGATGCAGCGCCTCGCCGACGAGTTGCCGGTCGAGCAGACGGCGTCACGGTTCATCGTCTCCACCGACCCCGACGAGCATGTCGCGGCGATCCGGCGCTATGTCGAGCTCGGCTTCACCCATCTCGTCTTCCACGCACCGGGCCCCGACCAGGAGCGGTTCCTGCGGCTCTACGGCGCCGAGATCCTGCCCCGCCTGCGTGCCCGGTGAGCACAGCCGACGAGCCGGGCATCGCCCGGGCGCAGCACAGCAGCCTGCGCCGCGCGCTGCGGCGGGCCCGAGACGGTGTGACGCTGGATAGGACCGAGGCCGAACTCCTGCTCACCGCCCGCGGCGACGACCTGATCGAGCTGTGCGCGTCAGCCGCGCGGGTCCGCGACTCGGGGCTGGCGGCTGCGGGCCGTCCCGGCGTGGTCACCTACTCGCGCAAGGTCTTTATCCCGCTGACCCGGCTGTGCCGCGACCGCTGCCACTACTGCACCTTCGCGACCACACCGAACCGGGTGCCGGCGCCGTACCTGTCGCCTGACGAGGTGCTCGCGATTGCCACCCAGGGTGCCGCGCTCGGGTGCAAGGAGGCGCTGTTCACCCTGGGCGAGCGCCCCGAGGAGCGCTGGCCGGCGGCGCGCGAGTGGCTCGACGCGCACGGCTTCGACGACACCCTCGCCTACGTGCGCGCGATGGCGATCCTCGTCCTGGAACGCACCGGCCTGCTCCCGCACCTGAACCCCGGCGTGCTGACGTGGGCGCAGCTGCAGCGGCTCAAGCCCGTCGCGCCGTCGATGGGGATGATGTTGGAGACGACCTCGCGCCGGCTCTTCGAGGATCCGCACGGGGCGCACTTCGGCTCTCCGGACAAGGATCCGGCGGTGCGGCTGCGCGTGCTCGAGGACGCCGGGCGCTCCAACATCGCGTTCACCACGGGCATCCTGATCGGCATCGGCGAGACGCTGGCTGAGCGCGTTGATTCGATCTTCGCGATCCGCCGGGTGGCGCGGGCCTACCGCGGCATCCAGGAGGTGATCGTCCAGAACTTTCGCGCCAAGCCCGACACCGCGATGGCGCGCAGGCCCGACGCCGAGATCGATGACCTGGCGGCCACCGTGGCAGTGGCACGGTTGGTGCTGGGCCCGCAGCAACGCATCCAGGCGCCGCCGAACCTGATCGGCGAACAGTTCGCACTGCTGCTCGGGGCGGGCATCGACGATTGGGGTGGCGTCTCCCCGCTGACGCCCGATCACGTCAACCCGGAACGCCCGTGGCCGCAGCTCGACGAGCTGGCGGCACGGTCGGCCGAGGCGGGTTTCCGGCTCGTCGAACGGCTCACCATCTACCCGCGGTACGTGCGCGTGGGTGAGCCGTGGCTGGACCCCCGCCTCATGCCGCACGTCAGCGCGCTCGCCGATCCGATCACCGGGCTGGCGCGGGAATCCGTGCTGCCGCACGGCATCGGGTGGCAGGAGCCCGAGGACGCCTGGCACGCCGTCGGGCGCACCGACCTGCACACCGCAGTCGATGCCGAGGGCCGCACCGGCGACCGGCGCGCGGACTTCGACAGCGTCTACGGCGACTGGGAGGCGGTGCGCCAGGAGGCAGCGCGCACCGGCGCACCGGACCGCTTCGACCCCGACGTGCTCGCGGCGCTACGCTCGGCAGAGCGCGATCCCGCCGCGCTGTCCGATGCGCAGGCCCTGTCCCTGTTCCACGCCGACGGCGCCGAACTGGACGCGATCGCGGCGCTGGCCGACGAGCTGCGCCGCGACGCAGTCGGCGACGACGTCACCTACATCGTCAATCGCAACATCAACTTCACCAACGTCTGCTACACGGGCTGCCGGTTCTGCGCCTTCGCCCAGCGGCGCACGGATGCCGACGCCTACACGCTGTCTTTAGACCAGGTCGGCCAGCGCGTCGAGCAGGCGTGGGCGCTCGGCGCGACCGAAGTCTGCATGCAGGGCGGCATCCACCCCGACCTGCCGGGTACGGCGTACTTCGACATCGCCCGCGAGGTCAAGGCGCGGGTGCCCGAGATGCACGTGCACGCCTTCAGCCCGATGGAGGTCGTCAACGGCGCCGCACGGACGGGGCTGTCGATCCGGGACTGGCTCGCGACGGCACGGCAGGCGGGCCTGGGCACCATCCCCGGCACCGCGGCGGAGATCCTCGACGACGACGTGCGCTGGCTGCTCACCAAGGGCAAGCTGCCGGCCGCCACGTGGATCGAGGTGGTGAGCACCGCGCACGAGCTGGGCATCCGCTCGTCCTCGACGATGATGTACGGCCACGTCGACACCCCCGCGCACTGGCTCGGGCACCTGCGCGTGCTGGCCCGCATCCAGGCGCAGACCGGCGGGTTCACCGAGTTCGTCGGGCTGCCGTTCATCCACACCAACGCGCCGATCTACCTCGCCGGGGTCGCCCGCCCCGGGCCGACCCCTCGGGAGAACCGCATCGTGCACGCGATGGCGCGGATCCTGCTGCACGGGCTCATCGACAACATCCAGTGCTCGTGGGTGAAGCTCGGGGTGGACGGCTGCCGCCAACTGCTGGCCGGCGGCGTCAACGACCTGGGCGGCACGCTCATGGAGGAGACGATCAGCCGGATGGCTGGCAGCCAGCACGGCTCGGCCAAGACCGTCGCCCAGCTCAAGGAGATCGTCGCCGCGCTGCCCGGCCGCACCACCCGCCAGCGCGACACCTGCTACGGCCAGGTGAGCGACGAGCGCCGCGCGGCGGCGGCCGGGTTCACCGGCACGCTACCCAGCCTGGTCCCGGCGGCCGGCCGCTGAGCCGCGACGCGCGAGCCCGCCCATAGAATGCCGGCATGCAGGCCGACCTCGTCCTCATCGTCGACTACGGCGCGCAGTACGCGCAGCTGATCGCCCGCCGGGTCCGCGAGGCGCACGTCTACTCCGAGATCGTCGCCCATTCCACGCCGGTGCCCGAGCTGCTGGCGCGCCGGCCGAAGGCGATCATCTTGTCCGGCGGCCCCGCCAGCGTGTACGCACCCGGCGCGCCCCAGACCGACCCCGCGCTGTTCGCCGCGGGCGTGCCGGTGTTTGGGATCTGCTACGGCTTCCAGGCCATGACGCAGGCTCTCGGGGGTGAGGTGGTCGAGACCGGCGAATCGGAGTTCGGCCGCACGACCCTCACGGTTGCCGAGCCCGGCGTGCTGCTGCGCGGCATGCCCGCCGCACCTCAGGTGTGGATGAGCCACGGCGACGCCGTCACCAGCGCACCGGCGGGATTCGCTGTGCTCGCCTCGAGTGGCGGCGCGCCGGTCGCCGCCTTCGAGGACCTGGATCGTTCGCTCGCCGGCGTCCAGTTCCACCCCGAGGTGCTGCACACCGAGCACGGGCAGGCCGTCCTGCGTCATTTCCTGTATGACATCGCGGGCGCGCGCCCCAGCTGGACCGAGGCCAACATCATCGACGAGCAGGTGGCCGCGATCCGGGCCCAGGTCGGTGGCAAGCGGTTGGTGTGTGGGCTCTCCGGTGGCGTGGACTCGGCGGTCGCGGCGGCGCTGGTGCAGCGCGCGGTCGGCGACCAGCTCACCTGCGTGTTCGTCGATCACGGGCTGCTGCGGGCCGGCGAGGCCCAGCAGGTCGAGCGTGACTTCGTCGC
>JAYTRE010000149.1:0-6962 GCA_043746395.1 Pseudonocardiales bacterium | reverse complement strand
GGGCGGTCGTCACCGAACAGAGCGAGAGCCTTGGCGCCGAGGCGGCTCATGATGTGCATCGAGGCGACGACGTACGGGGAGTCGGTGATCTCGACGCCGAGCATCGGCTCCGCGGCGGCGAGCGGGCCCATGCAGTACGGCAGCACGTACATCGTGCGCCCCCGCATCGAGCCCCGGAAGCGCTCGACGAGGATGGCCTTCATGTCGTCGGGATCCATCCAGTTGTTGGTCGGCCCGGCGTCCTTCGCCTCGCGGCTGCAAATGAAGGTGCGGTCCTCGACGCGGGCGACGTCGGAGGGGTCAGAGGCACACCAGAACGAGTTCGGCTTCTTCGCCGGGTTGAGCCGGCGGAACGTGCCGTTCTCGACGAGCAGGTCGGTGATCCGCGTCCACTCCGCCGCGGAACCGTCGACCCACTCGATGCGATCGGGCTGGGTCAGCTCGGCGGTCTCGCGCACCCAGCTCAGCAGCTTGGCGTGCGTGGTGGGGGCCGCGTCGAGGCCCGGAAGGGTACTTGCCGACATGTGTTCGATCTCCTCGCGTGTCAACGTTGGCTCGCGCCGGCGGCGCGGGCCGTCGCGTGTCACGTGGGATGCTCGGAATTTACCCGCTGGAAGCGCTACCGGAACGCCGCTGTACTGCGTCCCTTCTCACAGCGAATGATCGTTCGGGACGCGCCCCCGGGCGGTTCAGGTGATGCGCCAGCGGGCCTCAGCGAAGCCGTACACCCCAAATGCGAGCAGACCGAGCCCGGTCACCACGAGCAGTATCCGACCGAATTGCTGCTCGGCGAGGGTGCGGATCGCGGCGTCCACGCCGGAGGCCTTGCTCGGCTGGTAGCGCACCGCCGCCTCGATGACGAGCACCCCGGCCAAGGCGAACAGGGCGCCGCGGGCCACCGTCCCGACCACGCCGAGGGTGATGACCAGGCGCCGCGCGCGGGCACTGAGCCCACCCAGTCGCAGGTACTTCTCGAAGGAGCGCCGCAGCCCTTCGACGGCCAGCACCAGCCCCACGACCGCGATCACCACGCCGATGAGGCCGAGCAGCAGCCGCCCTCCGCTGTGGGCCATGAGCCGGGCCGACATCCCGCTGGACTGCGCGGCTTGGCTGCTGTGGCGCCCGGCCAGGACCTCGAAGGCAGTGACGGCCAGGACGGTGTAGGCCACGGAGCGGGCGAGGGACTTCAGCCGCGGGCCGGCCTTCTTGCCGTCACCGGCGGTGCCGACCACAGCTTCCGTCAGCCGCCACAAGGCGTAGCCGGCCAAGCCGACCCCGATAACGAACAGCAGCGCGGCACCGCCGGGCTGCGCGGTGAGCGCCTGCAGCGCGCCGCGCTGGTCGGTCTCCGGGCGGCTGCGGCCGAAGGCCAGCACGAGGGTCAGGACGCCGATCAGCAGATAGATCACGGCCCGGGCGCCAAGGCCGAGGCGCGCGGCGACCTCCATCGCCCTGCTGGTCCTGACCTGATGCCCGCTGACCCGTGCCCCGCTCATTCGACCAACCTAACGCCGGCGGGGCAGCACAGCCGCGTGCGACGCCGAGGTGGTAGACCACTCCAATGGCCGTTCACGACTGGTTGCTCAGCGCCGCCGAACGCGACAACGACCACACCGACCTCGACCGTCGACATGACGGCACCGCGTGGACCGTGGGCAACGCGGCCCGCCCGTTGGTGCACGGCGCGGTGTATTTCGCCGAACTGTTGGCGTGCGTGCGCGCGCTGCGGGCCGGTGATCTGCTGCTGTTCACCGACTGGCGCGGGGATCCGGACGAGCGACTGGCCGGCCCTGGCACGGAGGTGTCGCGGGTGCTGTGCGAAGCAGCGGCTCGCGGCGTGACCGTCAAAGGGCTGGTGTGGCGCTCGCACCTGGACCGCTTCGCGTTCAGCGGGCAGGAGAACCGCCATCTGGGCGAGGAGATCGAGGCCGCGGGCGGGGAGTGTCTGCGCGACATGCGGGTGCGCCCCGGCGGTTCGCATCACCAGAAGGTCGTCGTGCTGCGCCACCCGGGACGCCCCGAGCTCGACACGGCCTTCGTCGGGGGCATCGACTTGTGCCACAGCCGCAACGACGACGCCGACCATGGCGGCGACCCGCAGCACCAGTCGATGTCGGCGAGCTACGGCAGCCGACCACCCTGGCACGACGCGCAGCTCGCGGTGCGCGGCCCGGCGGTAGGCGACGTCGAGGCGTCCTTCCGCGAACGGTGGAACGACCCCGCTCCGCTCACGCGCAACCCGTTCTACCGGGTGGCCGATGCATTGCGGCGCGAGCAGGAGCGGGCCGGACGCCTGCCCCCGCAGCAGCCCGATCCCGCGCCGGCCGGCAGCCAGACCATCCAGGTTCTGCGCACCTACCCGGCCCGGCTGCGCGGGTACCCCTTTGCACCGCGCGGTGAACGCAGCGTCGCTCGCGGCTACGCGAAGTCCGTCGGCGCCGCGCGCAGCCTGATCTATGTCGAGGACCAGTACCTCTGGTCGCCGCAGATAGTCGCGTGTTTTGCCGACGCGCTGGCTGGTAACCCGCAGTTGCGCTTCATGGCGGTAATCCCGCACCATCCCGACCAGGACGGCCGGCTGGCCTTGCCGCCCAACCTCATCGGCCGGCTGCAAGCCCTCGAGCGACTGCACGCCGCCGGCCAGGATCGTGTCGCGGTCTACGGGATCGAAAACCACGCCGGCACGCCGGTGTACGTGCACGCCAAGGTCTGCGTCATCGACGACGTGTGGTGCTCGGTCGGATCGGACAATGTCAACCGACGCTCGTGGACGCATGACTCGGAAATGTCGTGCGCGGTCTTCGACGAGGCGCTCGACCCGCGCGAGCCCCGCGTGCTGGACCGCTTCGGTGACGGGGCGCGGGTCTTCGCGCGAGACCTGCGCCTGCAGCTGGCCCGCGAACACCTCGACCGCGCCGACGGCGAGGACGCCGACCTCGTCGACCCGGTCTCGGCGTTCGAGCAGTTTCGCGCAAGCGCCGAGCGGCTGCAGGCCTGGCGCGACAGCGGCTCGTCGGGGCCGCGGCCACCTGGGCGGGTGCGCCCGTACCGTGCCGAATCCCTCTCCCGCTTCACCCGCAGGTGGTCCGAGCCGCTGTACCGGACGGTGTTCGACCCGGACGGGCGCCCGCGCGGGATGCGCCGCCGCCACCAGTTCTGAACGCCGCCTACGACGCCTGGCTAACTGTCGACATGTTGAAGTCTGGCACCCGCACCGCCGGCATGGCAGCCCGGCTGAAATAGTCGCTCCACTCTCGGGGCAGGGTCGCTTCGGTGCGGCCGACCTCGCTGATGCGTGCGAGCAGGTCGATCGGCGACTCGTTGAACCGGAAGTTGTTCACCGCGCCCTGGACTGTGCCGTTCTCGACGAGATAGACGCCGTCTCGGGTCAGTCCCGTGAGCAGCAGCGTCTGCGGATCGACCTCACGGAGGTACCAGAGGCTGGTCAGCAGCAGGGCGCGCTCGGTGCCGGCGATCAGGTCCGCGAGGCTGGCCTCGCCCGGCCCGTCGAGGATGAGGTTGTCGACGAGCGGGCACGGCTCGGCGCCGGTACGGGTCGCCCAGGCGCGGGTGCGCGCCAGGTTGGCAAGCGTGCCGTCCTTGATCCAGTCGGTGGCGGCGATCGGCGCACCGTTGTCGAACACCGACTGCAGGCCCCCGCTCGACTCGGTAACAATCTGAAACGGCGGGCAGCGCAAGCCGGGGGCCGTGGGATCCGAGCGCAGGGTGAGCGGCAGCTGGGCGAGCTGTTCGCCCAGCCGGGTCGCGCCGTCGCGGCCGGAGTAGACGTTGCGCCCCTCCTCGGCATCGCGCGCCGACGCCGTCCAGTACGCGTCGATGAGCAGGTCGGCGACAGCGGTGGGAGGCAGCAGTGTCTCGTAGCGGCCGGGCGGCAGCTCGATGTGCCGGGCGGCCCAGTCCAGGCGGGTGCTCAGCCCGTCCAGCAGCGCCTCGACGTCGATGTCGCTGAAGTCCTCGGTGTGCACGCCCAGCCAGGCCGAGCGGCTGTAGTCAGCGGATTTGCCGTTGACCTCCAGCCGGCCGTCGAGCTGATCGAAGCGGCGGCGCAGGCCTGTGGAGGTGGCGAGGAAGTGCGCGGTCACCTGGTGCTCGGCGAAGCCGAAGAGCTGCCGCTCCGTGATCGCCCAGCGACGCAACATCGTGCCCAGCGACGGTGCTAACTGCGCGAATACCGCGACGCTCGTCTCGGCCGGGTCGGCGTCCCAGTCATCGGTGTGCGGGTAGGGCTCGACGAGGGGGGCCGCGTCCTCAGCCGGCGCGGCGCCGCGGCCGGACGCCTCGGACGCGCGGACCAGCTCGGCGATCTCGTCGACGGTGCTGACGGCCCGCGTGAGCACGCCGGCGCGGGTGCCGTCAGCGCCGTCGAACGTCGAGATGACGGTAATCGCCCGCGAGCGCATCTGGCCGTTGGTGGTGACGCTGTTCGCGGCCCAGCGCAGGTTGGTCTCGCTGTGTTCGGAGCCGATGACTACGCAGCCGTCGGCTGTCGACGCGGCGAGCGCACGCTCGACGAGCTCCTGGATCTGGCTCACGTGCCGATCCCCCTGCTCTTCGCGCCAGCGCTCATCGGATCCCTCGCCCACCGCTCGCTGCACTCGGGCGGCCTCTGGATCCGAGCCCGCCTACCGGCGCGCCGATCCCCCTGCTCTTCGCGCCAGCGCTCATCGCGAGCCCTCGTCGACGGTGTTGAGGACGCTGACCTCGCGGAACAGCGCGCTCGGGCAGCCGTGCGATACCGCCGCGATCTGCCCCGGTTGGCCCTTGCCGCAGTTGAAGGCACCGCCGAGAACGTAGGTCTGGGGCCCGCCGACGGCCTCCATCGAGGCCCAGAAGTCCGTCGTCGTCGCCTGATACGCGACGTCGCGCAACTGCCCGACGAGTCGGCCGTCCTCGATGCGGTGGAACTGCTGGCCGGTGAACTGGAAGTTGAAGCGCTGCATGTCGATCGACCAGGACCGGTCGCCCTTGATGTAGATGCCCCGCTCGACGCGGCTGATCAGCTCCTCGGTGGACGGGCCGTCGGCAGCCGGCGCGAGGGACACGTTCGCCATCCGCTGCAGCGGAATGTGCCCGGGAGAGTCGGCGTAGGCGCATCCGTTGGACCGCGCGAAGCCGTTGGCCCGGGCCATCTGGCGGTTGAGTTGGTAGCCGACCAGGGTCCCATTGCGGATGATGTCGAACTGCTGCGCGGCGACCCCGTCGTCGTCGTAGCCGATGGTGGCCAGCCCATGTTGCACGGTGCGGTCGCCGCTGACGTTCATCACCGCGCTGCCGTAGGCGAGTGTGCCGAGCTTGTCGAGGGTGGCAAAGCTCGTGCCGGCGTAGGCGGCTTCGTAGCCCAGCGCCCGGTCGAGTTCGGTGGCGTGGCCGATCGATTCGTGGATGGTCAGCCAGAGGTTGGACGGGTCGATGACCAAGTCGTAGCGGCCCGCCTCGACGGTGGGCGCCTCGGCATGCTCGGCGAGCAGGCCCGGCAGCTCAGCGATCTCGGCGTCAAAGTCCCATCCGGTTCCGGTGAGGTACTCCCAACCCCGACCGGCCGGCGGGGCGAGGGTGCGCAGCGATGAGAACGCCCCGGCGCCACGGTCGACGGAGACGGCGGTGAGGGCCGGATGGATCCGCACCCGCTGCTGGGTGGTCATCGTCCCGGCGGTGTCGGCGTAGAACTTGTTCTCGAGCAGCTGGGTGACGCTGGCGTCCACGTGGTCGACGCCGTCGGCGGCAAGCAGCCGGGCGGAAAGCTCGCCGAGGCGGGCGGTGCGCTCGGACTCGGCGACGGTGAACGGGTTGATGTCATAGGCCGAGACCCAGGTGGCATCGCCGTAACCCGGCTCCGGCGCGAGCGCGACCGGGTCGGTGCTGAGGACCCGGCTGATCCGGGCGGTGTGCACCGCCTGCTCGGCCAGCGTCGCGGCGGACTCGGCGGTGCGCAGGAACCCGCTGGCGAAACCCCAGGTCCCATCGTGGATGACTCGCACGGCCAGGCCGATCTCTTCGGTGTCGGTGCTGGAGGCGAGCTGCCCGTCACGCAGGCTCAGTGTGGCCACCCGGATGCGTTCGAGCCGGAAGTCGGCGTGCTCGGCGCCGAGCTGCTGGGCGCGAGCGAGCGCGGCTCCGGCGAGCTCGCGCGCTGGCAGCGCGAGGAACGACGCGTCGATGTCGGGCATCCGCTCAACCTAGCTGGCGCTTCCCGGGGACAATGTGGCGTGATCACTGCGCGAGTGTGCTTCGTCTGCTCCGGCAACATCTGCCGTTCCCCCACGGCCGAGGTGGTGCTGCGCCGACTCGCCGAGGACGCCGGTTGGGGGGAGCGGCTCGTGCTCGACAGCGCCGGCATGGGCGACTGGCACGCGGGCCACGACATGGATGCCCGCTCGCGGGCCACGCTGGACGCCGCGGGCTACTCCTGCTCCCGGCACACCGCGAAACAGTTCACCTCGGCGGACTTCGCCACGCGGGACGTGGTGGTGGCACTCGACCGGGGGCACCGCGACGCGCTGTGGTGGCTGGCTGCCGAGACCAGCGACGTGGCGGGCGCCCGCGCGAAGATCGTGCTGCTGCGGTCCTTCGACGCGACGGCGGGCGACGACCTGGACGTCCCCGATCCGTACTTCGGCGGCAATACCGGTTTCGCCGACGTGCTGGCGCAGCTTGAACGTGGCTGCGCCGGCCTGCTCACCCACCTGCTGCAGCGCTCTGCCCTTGCGTGAGCGGCCGAGCCAACGCACGAGTCAGAGGTCACCGGCAGTTGGCCCGACGGTCCCGTACGAATTGCGGTGCTGAGGAGCTGACCGCTCTGCGCCGCGGTAGCGACCCATCCGGCGCTGGACGATCCGGGTGCAGACGACGACAGGCCCGGTCCGGCACGATGCGGTGATCACTGCCCGTGGTTTGAAACACTGGACGCATGGGACGGCACTCGGCTGCAGACGACGACGAGC
>JAYTRE010000148.1:0-4830 GCA_043746395.1 Pseudonocardiales bacterium | reverse complement strand
CACCGCCCGATCACCGCCCCTGTTACCGCGCTAGAACCGTGCCGGGATAGCCAAGGGTCATCCCGGCGAAATGTTGGCGGAATACAGTGCCGGGATGCGGCTAACCCAACACGAACAGGAACGCCTGTTGATCACGCTCGCCGCCGACGTCGCTGAGCGTCGACGCGCACGAGGGCTGCAGCTCAACTATCCCGAGGCGGTCGCCGTCCTCACCTCGTTCGTGATGGAAGGTGCCCGCGACGGCCGTACCGTGGCCGAGCTCATGTCGAGCGGACGCGCGGTGCTCGGCCGCAAGGACGTCATGGCGGGGGTGCCGGACATGCTCGAATCGGTGCAGGTCGAGGCCACCTTCCCGGACGGCACCAAGCTCGTCACCATCCACGACCCGATCGTGTGACGAACCGATGATTCCCGGAGAGATCCTGCCGGCGGATGGGGAGATCGAACTCAACCCCGGCCGCGACCGCATCGAAGTGACGGTCGAGAACACCGGCGATCGGCCGATCCAGGTCGGCTCGCATTACCACTTCGTCGCCGCGAACCCGGCGCTGAGCTTCGACCGAGCGGTCACCCGCGGTTACCGGCTCGATGTCCCCGCCGGCACCTCGGTGCGTTTCGAACCGGGGGTGACGCGAGTCGTTCAACTGGTCGCGCTGGCCGGCCGCCGGATCGTCCCGGGCCTGCGTCCTGAGTATGCCGGCGCATTGGACCAGCCGGCGACATCTGGAGAAAGCCGAGCATGAGCGAGATCTCGCGGAGCCGCTACGCCGCGCTTTACGGCCCAACAGTCGGTGATCGCGTCCGGCTGGCCGACACCGACCTGCTCATCGAGGTGACCGAGGATCGCTGCGGTGGGCCGAGCCGGGTGAACGGCCGCAGCCTAGCCGGCGACGAGGCGGTCTTCGGCGGCGGCAAGGTGATCCGCGAATCGATGGGCCAGGGCTTGGCCACGCGAGCCGAAGGCGCCCCGGACCTGGTGATCACCGGCGTCGTGGTCCTCGACCACTGGGGCGTGATCAAGGCCGACGTCGGAGTGCGGGATGGGCGGATCGTCGCGCTCGGCAAGGCCGGCAACCCCGACACGATGGACGGCGTCGACCCGCAGCTGGTGATCGGCCCGTCGACCGAAGTCATCGGCGGCAACGCAATGATCCTCACGGCGGGCGGCGTCGACAGTCACGTCCATCTGATCGCGCCGCAACAGATACCGGTCGCGTTGGCGGCCGGCATCACGGCGCTGATCGGCGGCGGCACCGGACCGGCCGAGGGCACGAAGGCCACCACCGTCACCCCGGGCGCATTCTGGCTCGAGCTGATGATGGCGGCCCTCACCGAGTGGCCGATCAATGTCGTCCTGCTCGGCAAGGGAAACACCGTCTCGTCCGAGGGGCTGTGGGAGCAGCTGCGCGCGGGCGCGGCCGGGTTCAAGCTGCACGAGGACTGGGGCACCACCCCGGCCGCGATCGACGCCTGCCTCACCGTCGGTCTCGCGGCCGGGGTGCAGACGGCGATCCACACCGACACGCTCAACGAGGCCGGTTACCTCGAGTCGACGCTCGCCGCGATCGCTGGACGGCCGATCCACACGTATCACACCGAGGGTGCTGGCGGCGGTCATGCGCCCGACATCATCCGGGTTGCCGCGCACGCGAACGTCCTGCCGTCGTCGACGAATCCGACCCGGCCGTACACCCGCAACACCCTCGACGAGCACCTCGACATGCTGATGGTGTGCCACCACCTCAAGCCGTCGATCCCGGAGGATCTCGCTTTCGCCGAGTCACGGATCCGTCCGTCGACGATGGCGGCTGAGGACGTGCTGCACGACCTGGGCGCGATCTCGATGATCGGCTCGGACTCGCAGGCAATGGGCCGCATCGGCGAGACGATCATCCGCACCTGGCAGACCGCCCATGTGATGAAGCAACGGCGCGGGCCGCTGCGCGGTGACGGCGCGGCCGACAATCAGCGGGCCCGGCGTTACGTGGCGAAGTACACGATCGCGCCGGCGATCGCGCACGGTCTCGACGGTGAGATCGGCTCGGTCGAGGTCGGCAAGCTCGCCGATCTCGTGCTCTGGGAGCCAGCATTCTTCGGAGTCTCGCCGCATCTCGTGCTCAAGGCCGGGGTGATCGTCCACGCGAACATGGGTGACGCGAACGCCTCGATCCCCACGCCCCAGCCGCAGCTGCCGCGCCCGATGTTCGGGTCGTTCGGCGGCACCGCGGCGCGGCTGGGTCTGCAGTTCGTCGCACCGGCCGCGCTAGACGCGGGCCTGGCGCAACGGTGGCAGTCCGACCGTCCGCTACAGGCCGTCAAAGACATCTCTGGGCTGACCAAGGCCGACCTGCCGAACAACGATGCACTGCCAAGGATCGACGTCGACAGCGAGACATTCCAGGTGCGCATCGACGGCGAGCTGATCGAGCCCCAGCCAGCGACCGAGCTGCCGATGGCGCAGCGGTACTTCCTGTTCTGATCAGCTGATGGATGCGCTGCTGTTGCTGCTGCTCGACTCCCGCGCGCCGACGGGAGCCCACAGCCACTCCGGTGGGATGGAGGCGGCGATCGCGACCGGGCGCGTGCACGGCCAGGACGATGTCGAGCAGTTCTGCCGCACCCGGCTGCGAACCACGGGCCGCGTCGCCGCCGAGTTCGCTGCTGCTGCGTGCCGGCTGGGTCTTGACGGGGCGCCGGAACGTTGGGCTGAGCTCGATGCCGAATTGGACGCGCGCACGCCATCGGCGGCGACCCGGGCGGCGTCGCGGCAGCTGGGCAGCGGGCTGCGTCGGCTGCTGCGCGCGATGCTTCCAGCCGTTGACCTGGTGACGCCGTGGGCGCTATGCCCGCGGCCGGCGCCGCATCAGCCACTCGTGCTGGGTGCTGCCGTCGCGCTGGCCGGGGGCGACGAGCACCTGGCCGCCGAGGCCGCCGCGCTGGCCACGATCAGCGGTCCGGCCAGTGCGGCCGTCCGTCTGCTCGGTCTCGATCCGTTCACCGTGCAGGGCATGCTGGCCCGGCTCGTCGCCGAGCCGGGGAACCTCGCTGTGGGTAGCGGTCAGCAGTCGCTCGCGTCGCTGGCCGCGGATGCGGCGCCCATACTGGACCTGCTGGCCGACGTCCACCTGACCGCGGAGGTGCGTCTCTTTGCATCCTGACCGATACGACTCGCTCGACCGAATCCCGCGGCTCTCGAGGCCGCCCGCGCCTCCGCGGCATAACGACGCCGGCGCGCACAGCCACGACGGTGGCTTGGCGCCGGCGTTCGCCCGGGTGCCGCGTATCGGAATCGGTGGTCCGGTGGGCAGCGGCAAGACCGCGCTGGTCGCGGCATTGTGCCGGACCCTTTCCGCCGAGCTGACGATCGGCGTCGTCACCAACGACATCTACACGACCGAGGACGCCGACTTCCTACGCCGGGCGGGGGTGCTGCCCGACGAGCGGATCCGGGCCGTGCAGACCGGCGCCTGCCCGCATACCGCGATCCGCGATGACATCACCCCGAACCTGGACGCGGTGGAGGAACTCGAGGCCGACTTCGCCGACCTTGGCCTCGTCCTGGTCGAGAGCGGGGGCGACAATCTGACCGCGACGTTCTCGTACGGTCTGGTGCACCGGCAGATCTTTGTCATCGACGTCGCCGGCGGCGACAAGGTTCCCCGCAAGGGTGGGCCCGGCGTCACCCGCTCCGACCTGCTTGTCATCAACAAGACCGACCTCGCGCCGCTGGTGAACGCCGACCTCGACGTCATGCGCCGCGATGCCGCTGCGGCGCGTGGGGACCGGCCGACACTGTTCACCTCGCTGACCGTCGACCCAACCGCGGCTGAGGTCGCCGATTGGGTGCGCCAGACGCACAGCGTGCTGACGGCTGTGCCAACGGAGCCGACACCTAAGTGAGGGCGCGCACCCGAGCGGTGATCGCACCGGGCGCGGTACTGCAACAGCTGTCGTGCCAGCCGCCGCTGACCCTGCGACAGGTGCACAGCGACGACCCGGATACGTGCGCACTCTGCCTGGTCGGCACGGCGGCCGGACCGCTGCCCGGCGACGTGCTCGACCTCGAGATCGTCCTGTCGGCCCGGGCGAAAGCGACGCTACGAGCCGCCGGTGCCACTCTCGCTCAGGGCAGCGGCGGGGCCCCATCCCAAGTGAACGTCCGGGTCGAGCTCGGCGCTGGTGCGCACCTCGACGCGGACCTCGGCGCGCTCATCGTCGCGGCCGGGGCGAGCGTGCAGGTTGCGCTCGAACTGACCCTCGCCGCCGACGCGACGCTGGCGTGGCGAGAGACGATCGTCCTGGGCCGCAGCGCCGAGGAACCGGGTGCGGCGACGGTGCGTTGGGACGTCACCCGCGGCGGTCGTCCGGTGCTACGGCAGACGATCGACCTGGCCGAGCCGGCCCTGGCCCGTTCCCCCGGCATGCTCGCCGGTCGCCGGGTACTCGCAACGGCGTTGGTCGTCGGACGATCGCCAGCGCAGACCATGGTGCATTCGCCGACGGCAGTAGTCCAGGTGCTCGCGGACGGCAGCGCGCTGGCCACCGTCCTCGCCGCCGACGCTGCCACGGCGCAACGGGAGCTGGACCTGCTTCTGGACATGCGGAACGGAGCTAACTGACGACAGGGCTCTGCACCTTAACCGGACTAGACTCGGTCGGTGGTCTTGTCCCGCGCCGGTCGTGACGTTCCACGGTCGGTGGGTCGAGTTCCTGGCGTGGTTCGGCACGGACGCGGACTACCGGGACTATCACGGACGCGGACTGCCGGAACTATCTGGCGTGGCTGCGTTGGCCGGAGGGGTTCGTCTGCGATGAGTGCGGTCACGTCGG
>JAYTRE010000147.1:0-2732 GCA_043746395.1 Pseudonocardiales bacterium | reverse complement strand
CAGGTGGACCAGCTGTGGCGGATGATGCGTGACGTCGCCACCGCGCATGTGCGGGAGTTGGACGACGTGGCAGCGGCGTACCTGGGCGATCGAAGCCAGCTCGCGAGCATGGATCGCGAGGAACTTCTCGAGCGCCTGGGAAGCGGCGATGTCGTCGTGCTCGATGTCCGACCCCGGCCGGAATACGACGCCGGGCATCTTCCCGGCGCGATCAACGTGCCGCCCGCGGAACTCGCGCGGCGCTTGTCGACACTGCGCCGGGACAAGCACGTCGTGGCGTATTGCCGCGGGCCGTTCTGCATCTACGCCGACGACGCCGTGCGCGAGCTGAGCGCACAGGGGGTGTCCGCGCATCGTCTTGTTGACGGGCTCCCGGAGTGGGCGGCCGCCGGACTTCCGGTGGTCAGGACCGGCGCGTGAACGGGGCACTGGCGAATGGGTAGCGAGTCCGGACCAATTTCGAAGCGCGAGCAGCTGCTGTCCGCCGCGGAACTCACCGTCGGGAAGTCATCCACCCAGGGAGAACACTTGGTCGAGGTCGTGCCCGTCGTCAATGAGGGCCTGGGCAACGCAAGCTACTTGGTCGATCTCGGCGACGGCCTCGCGGCGGTCATCGACCCGCAGCGCGACTTGAGCCCGTACCTGAGCTTGGCCCGCGAACACCACCTCGCGCTGGCGTTCGCCGTGGAGACGCACGTCCACGCCGACTTCGTCACCGGCTCCCGGGAACTCGCGCACGCCGGCGCGCGGATCGTTGCCGCGGCATCAGCGGGCCTCGGCTTCGAGCACGCCGGCCTGCGCGACGGGCAGCGGCTGGGTCTCGGTGACCTGTCCCTGGAACTGCTCGCCACCCCCGGGCATACCCCCGACCACGCGTCCTGGCTGCTACTCGACGGTGAGAGCCCGCTTGGCGTGTTCACCGGCGGCGCGCTGGTGGTCGGTGGGGTGGCGCGCACCGATCTAGCCGGAGCAGACCGCACTGAGCACTGGGCGCGGGCGGCTTACCGGTCGCTGCACCACCGGCTACTGACGCTGCCCGACGCGCTCCCGGTGTGGCCCACCCACGGACCCGGATCGTTCTGTTCCACCGGCAGCAGCAGCGAGCGCACCAGCACCATCGGCCAGGAACGCGAGCGCAACCCGCTGCTGGCCGGCAACCCCGATGAGGACGAGTTCGTGCGGCGCTTGCTCGGCGGCCTGGGCACCTACCCGGCCTACTTCGACTGGCTGCCGTCCTACAACAAGTCCGGGCCAGTGGTCTTTGGCGAGCACTGGCCGGTCCTGGCGCAGTTGACGCTGCCCGAGTTCACCCGTGCCGTGGACGACGGCGCACAGGTTATCGATGTCCGCATGGTTTCCGCCTTCAGCGAGGGGCACGTCCCGGCCTCGATCTCTCACGAGCTGCGCCCGCAGTTCGCCAGCTGGCTGGGGTGGCTGGCCGACCCGACGCGCCCGCTCGCGTTCATCACCGACGCCAGCACCGACCGCGCCGAGCTCGTCGGGCAGTGCGTCAGCATCGGGTACGAGAAGATCGCCGGCGAGCTGGTCGGCGGCATGGACACCTGGCGATCAGCCGGGCGCCAGGTAGCCCACCTTCCGCTGGTCGACATCGACGCGCTCGCGGACTGGCAGGTCCTCGACATCCGGCAGAGCAGCGAGTGGGACGCCGGTCATGTGCCCGGCGCGGTACACCGTGAACTCGGCACCGTCCCCGGGTCCGAGCTGCCTGCCGATCGCGCGACGGCGGTGATGTGCGCCCACGGGCAGCGATCCATGACCGCCGCGAGCCTGATCGCCCGCGACCGGGGCAGCACCGACCAGCTCGCTGTTTTCCCCGGCTCGGCGCAGGACTGGGCCGAGCGCACCGGGCACCACCTCGACCAGTGACCTCACCAGTGGCCCCGTCCGCTCAAGCCCCGCTCCGTCTCGGCCTAGCTGAGAACTGGCGGCAATTCAGCCTCCTGGCGATCGTGAACCTCTTCGTCGGCGGCATGGTCGGCCTGGAACGCACGGTCATCCCACTCGTCGGCGCCGAACAGTTTCACCTCAACGAGCTGGCCGTGTCGATGTTCGTCGTCGCCTTCGGCGTAGCCAAAGCCATCACCAATCTCGTCGGTGGGGCCGTCACGGGTCGACACACCCGCAAAGCCATCCTCGTCACGGGCTGGCTCATCGGCGCACCGGTGCCCTTCATGCTCGCCTACGGACCCAGCTGGGCCTGGGTTGTCGCCGCGAACCTGCTGCTGGGCGTCAACCAAGGCCTGACCTGGTCGATGACCGTGAACATGAAGATCGACCTCATCGGCCCCGCCCGCCGCGGGCTCGCCCTCGGCATCAACGAGACCGCCGGCTACCTCGGCGTCGCGGTCACCGCACTGGCCACCGGCTACCTCGCCACCGCCCACGGGCTTCGGCCCGCGCCGGAACTGCTCGGCGTCGCCTACGTCGCCGCCGGACTACTGCTGTCGATCTTCCTGATCCGCGATACCGCCGCCCATGCCGAACTGGAAAAGCGGGGCCATGCCCGGCCCGACCGCGCCTGGTCCTGGCGCGAGGTCGCGGCGCTGGTCACCTGGCGCGACCGCACGCTTGCCGGCGCGACCCAAGCCGGGCTGATCAACAACTTCAACGACGGCCTGGTCTGGGTCGTCCTGCCCGTGCTGCTGCTACAGCACGGGGTCGGCCTCGCCAACATCGGCTTGATCAAAGCGCTCTATCCGTTCATGTGGGCC
>JAYTRE010000146.1:0-16155 GCA_043746395.1 Pseudonocardiales bacterium | reverse complement strand
GGTCAAGCGCGGACTGCCGCAGACCTTCCTCGAACATGCACGTGAGAAGGTAGTCCAGCACCAGGCCGCGTTGCAGCGCCGACTCGCGGCCAGCTGCGGAGTCGATTGCGGCCTCGAGGACAAGCGCCGCGTCTCGACGGTATCCCTTCGAGACCAGCGCGCGGGCCAGGATTCTGCTTACCTGCGTCCGCGCGACCGGGTCGCTGTGCAGGCTGAGCGCTTCGGTCAGGTGCTCCACCGGATTGCCGACCGCGGCCGCTGTCTCCACCTGGCCGAGTTGGGTGAGCAGCTCGGCGCGGTCCTGTGTTATCGCACCCTCGTCGAGGGCGCGCTGCAGGAAGCGAACGGCGACGTCAGATGTGCCCAGCTTGCTCGCCCGCGTCGCAGCGTCCCGCAGCGCGTCCACTGCCCATTGCTCGCCGCCGGCCGGGCTAGCAAGCAGGTGTCCGGCAGTGACCTCGGGGAGCCCGCTATGGTCGCGCAACAGCCGGGCAGCGCGCCGATGCATCAAGCCGCGCTGCGTGGGCGTCACCTCGGCGGCGACCAGCTCACCGATGAGCGGATGGGCGAAGTCGAACACCGCGTTCTCACCACGGAGAATTCCCTCGGCGACCGCCAGATCTGCCGCCGCCGCTGCCGTATCAAGATCAAGGTCCGCGAGCTGTGCGGCTAACCGCAATTGAGCTCTGTTGCCGAGCACCGCAAGGGCGTGCGCCAGTGCGATTGCGGATGGTCCCAGGCTTAGTAGCCGAAACAGCGACGCGCGGCCAGTCGCAGCGGTGCCGAGCTGCCGAAGACGATCTGATGATGCGGCGCTGGGTGGCAGGCGTTCACCCTCCACTGAGCGCAAGATCTCCTGGACATAGTGCGGATTGCCGTGTGTCACGTCGGTGCAGGCGCTGCAGAATCCGCTGTCGGCCTGCGCGAACCTGGCGCGCACAACCTCCGCCACCCCGGCCGGCGTCAGTGCACAGACCGGCAACGGTGTCACATTGCGCACCGAGAGGAGGTCCATGAGAGCTGGCAGTTCAACGAGTTTGCGTGGCGGCCGGGTGGCACCCACGAATGCGACCGGAAGGCCCTCGACACGCTCGGCGAGATAGGCGAGGAACCGCAGCGACGGTTCATCGCCCCATTGCAGGTCGTCGACACTGAGCAGTACCGGACCACTCTGGGCCAGGTTCACGACCAGCCAGAACAGCCCGTGCATCAACCGGTGGGGTGACTGCAGGAAGGCATCTGAGCGCCCGTCAAAGAGCGGCCGCGCCAAGCCAGCTGATCCTCGGTAGACCGCGATCTCCTGATCGGGTGACAACCCGGTAACCGTTGCTTCCAGCAGTTGCAAGATCAGCCCGAATGAGAACTCCCGTTCGGCCTGGTTAGCCCGCGCTCTCAGCACCCTCATCCCGCGTTCGCTGGCGATGGACGCCGCTGCGGCCAGCAGGCGTGACTTGCCGATCCCGGCAGGACCTTGCAGGACCAGGGCACGCCCGGCATGCTCGGCCGCGTCGTCAAGCGACGCTACGAGAACGGCGAGTTCGTGCTGCCGGTCCACCAGCGGCGGCTGGGGCAGGCCGCCGTCGGCGCGCCGAACTTGGGCACCTGAGCTGCGCTGCTCCACGTCCCGTCCCCCCACAGGTTGCGCTTACATTGGTGCACTATAGCGGGCGAATCGCAACAAGCCCCCGAAAGCGTCGATGGAGCGTGAACGGCCAAACGCAGCGACTGGTCGCCCATTGCTGGGGACGACTCCCGGTGCCGACGCTGCCAGGATGTGGGCACGCTGAACGACATGCCCGAGCTGGCCCGAACTGTGCGCGTGTCCGTCGAGCTGAGTCGAGGCGAGGGGCGCATCCAGGGTTTCGTGCATGACCCCGTCTGGGGTAGGCAGCCCTACGACGGGTGGCTACAACTTGCGGCAGTGCTCGATCGAGCCCGCTCGGCGAGCGACGCTCCTGGGCAGGCGGGCCGGCCGGCGCAGGTTCTGGCGATAGACGGCGGCGGGATGCGTGGGCTCATCCCCGCGCTGATCCTGGCCGAACTGGAACTCAGAACGGGCCGCGGCTGTGCTGCGCTGTTCGATCTGTTCGCCGGGACCGGCACCGGTGGCATCGTGGCCTTGGCCCTGACCACCCTGAGACTGGATTCCGGTACGCCCTGGCGGGCGGTTGACCTGGTGGACTTCTTCGAACGACACGGTCCGACGATCTTCCCGCCACGCCCACCGGATCCGCCCCCGGCCGCGGCCCCTGGGACCCCCGGGCCGCTGAATTCGGCGCTCACGACCTTCTTCACCGAGCAGACAATCGCCTCGGCAGTGAAGCCTGTCATCGTCACCACCTTCGACCTGAGCTGCCACGAACCATTGATCCTCAGCAGCCGCCGGGCAGCTGAGGATCTGTCGTGGGACCTGCCGGTGTGTCTGGCGGCGTGTGCGACATCCGCCACCCCGACGATGTTTGTTCCACTGGGAATTCGATTGGGACACGACGCCCAGGATCGCCTGCTGGCCGACGGGGCCCTCTATGCGAATAACCCGGCGATGTGCGCCTATTCCGAAGCTCAGCAGGCGTTCCCGGACGCCCCGGTGCGCCTGCTCAGCCTCGGCACTGGCCATGCCGCGCCGGCAGCGGCCTGGCATGACGTGCACGAGTGGAGTCCCGCGCAGTGGGCCCGGCCACTATTCGCCATCGCCGTGGACGGTGCGAGCCGCGACGTGCACGCGCACCTGGGCAGCGCGCTAGACCCCGGCTCCTACTGGCGCTTGCAATTGCCGCTCACCAACGCCTCCCCACACTTCGACGACGCGAGCGCGACAAATCTTGCCTACCTACACGAACACGGCCAGCGGGTCATCAAGCACTTCGACCGCGAACTGGATGCCGTCAGTTGTGTACTGACCGCCTGAGCCGGCGACCTGGCCCGGCGACCCAGGCGTGCCCGCAGCGTGCGCAAGGCGCCAAGTGCATCCCAACTCCGCAGTCCAGCTGCGCTCAACGGGCATCCAACGCCGCACCAGGAAGCGCGAACCCCGGTGGCGCCCTCTCCGGGCTGAAGCAAACCCTGGGGTACGCGCCCGGGTCCCTACGCCGATCTTGCGATCTAACGTCTGGCGCTAGTCCCGTCAGCGAGGAGTCGCCGTGATCGCGCCGTCACATCGGTTGCACTGCAGCGATCGCGCAAGCCGGCCTGTTGCGGGTTGCGTTTCCGCTGCTTGTGCTGCTGTTCCTGCTGCGCACCTTCGGCGAACACGAGCGCGACATCCACGCAGCAGAACACGATCCGAGTCCCGGTCCGGGTCCAGTGAAGCTCGACGAGCCGGGCGCGGCTCCCACCCTGATCGGTACGAATGCGGTTCGCCGCTGGAATCGGAGAACGGAGCCGAGCAATGATCTCCCGTCGAGTCATCGCCGTCGTGGCAGCTCTGTCGGCCGCGACGGCGGTTTCCGCCTGCACGCCCCCCCGGTCCCCACACCAGGCCACGTCTGTGGCGGGGCGCAGCACCATCACCGGACCGGTGTCCTGGCTGCTGCACGCCTCGACCGATCTCGGGCCGGCCCGCGACGCGCACGTCAGCACCGTCGTCGCGCTCTCGCGCCGGGCCCGCCCGCAGCGCCTGCTCACCTGGGCGCGGGAGCACGGGTTACAGGCGCAGTGGAGCCCAGGTGCGGACTGGGCCGCCGTCACCGGGCCGGCCGTCGCGATGGCCAGCGCCTTCGGTGTGCCGGTGCGCGACTACCGCAGCCGCAGCGGCCAGGCATTCTACGCCGCGACGAACCAGGCCTCCGTGCCACGAGCAGTGGCAGGAGAGGTCACCCAGGTCGGCCGCATCCTCAGCTACCGCCCACGCCAACTGACCGCCCTCGGGCGCCCGCGGGCCGACGTGCCGGCGAACGGCCTGAACCCGCGCCAGCTGCTCACCGCGTACAACGCCACCTCGCTCGCCTCGGCCGGTTACACCGGCAAGGGCAGCACCGTCGTCTTCTTCGAGTGGAGCCCGCCGACGCAGAGTGACCTGGACGCCTTCGCCCGCCAGGCCGGCCTGCCGCAGTTCACGGTCACCATGCCTGGTGGATCTTTCAGCGGGCCGGCCGGCGCGGTTGGCGAAACCGAGATGGACGTCGAAGTGGTCCACGCCATCGCACCCGACGCGCGTCTCGTCGTCGTCAACGCCGATGCCACCGTGGCCGGCAACGATGCGGGCACGGTGGGCCAGGCCATCGCCAAAATGTACGCGGCGACGGACTCGCAGTTCCCGGGGGCGGTGTGGTCCAGCTCGATCGGCTGGGAGTGCGACCGGATGTGGACCGCCGCCGACCTGCTGCCTGTCGAGGACGCGCTTGAGCATGCCGAGGCACACGGCACCACCTCCTTCACTGCATCCGGAGACACCGACGGGCTGGAGTGCAAGGGCGGCCAGGATTTCTCCGCACCGCCGAACCAATCCGACGTCGGTGTCGACGCGGTTGCTTCGCTGCCGGCCATGACCTCTGTCGGCGGCACCACCTTGTCCACGGACCCAGCCGGTAACTGGGTCGCCGAGGCGGCGTGGGACTCGCCGTCGTCCTCCATCGGCACTGGCGGGGGTGTCGACCAGCTCGCGGGCCGACCGGCGTGGCAGCATGCGCAGGGCATCAGCAACGCCGGCGACAGCACGCACCGTTTGGTCCCCGACGTGTCTGCCGACGCCGACCCCTACACGGGCGTCTCGCTCGTTATGCAGGGACAGCCGGCTGAGGGCGGCGGGACGTCGCAGGCCGCGCCGATCTGGGCCGGGCTGACGGTGCTGATGGACGACTACCTCGCCCAGCACGGCGGACACCTGATCGGGGCGATCAATCCGGTGCTGTACCGGATCGCCCAGGGGGCGACCCGACCCGCGTTCCACGACGTGACCCTCGGCGGCAACGCCGTGTACCGCGCGGGACCGGGCTACGACCCGGTGACCGGGCTGGGCACTCCCGTGACCGCCAACCTCGTCGCCGACATCCTCGACGTCCAGAAGGGCACGTCATGACTGCCGGGCCGAGCGACCGCCTCACCACCGTGACCTGCCCCGACTGTGGGGACACTGTTCCGGTCGGCGTCTTTTGCGGCGCCTGCGGCGCCCACCTGACCAGTCGTGCCGGCACGCCAGGACTGCGTTCGCACGCATACGCCGCCGCGCCCGGCGAGCACGTCCTGCGCGTGTCGGTCGTGAGTTCACTGTTCCCGCACCTGCCGCACCGCAGCCGCGCGCCGTTTCGTTCGGCGCTGGTGCTGCTCGCCGCACTGCTGGTGCTCCTGGCCGTCATGCACTGGCAGGCCGCCCTGGTCGCGGCGGCTGCGCTCGGCTTCCCGCTGCTGTTCCAGCTCTACCTGCAGGAGGCCGACGTCTACGAGGACCTGCCGGCACCGCGCTTGCTGGTGGGCGCGGCATCGGGCGCCCTTCTCGGCTGGGGCTGGTCGCTGCTGACCGCCCACACCGTCTCCGACGCGCTCGGCGCGGGCCTGCTCGGCGGGATCAGCGCGCACGAGATCATGCTCGATGGCATCCTCATCCCGCTCGGCGGGCTGCTGCTCATGCTCGTCCCTGCCGTGCTGCTGCGCCTGCTCGCCCGCGAGCGCGGCGAGTCGTTAGACGGTTTCTTGTTCGGGGCAGTCGGGGCGCTCGCCTTCACCGTCGCCGCGACCCTGACCCGGCTCGAACCCCAGTTGCGCACCGGTCTCGTCGCGCACGACCGCACGGCGAGCAGCTTGCTGGTCGAGGCGCTGCTGCAAGGTGGGGCGGTGCCGCTCACGGCGGCCGGCATCGGCGGCGTGGTCGGGGCGACGCTGTGGGTGCGGCGCCACGGCCGGGTGCACCCGGGGCGGCTGTTCACATCGCCGGCACTCGCCGTTGCGGCCGGGGCTGCGCTGTATGTCGTGCTCGGGCTGGTGGACGTCTGGCAGCCGGGCGAGGGCGCCCTGCTTGGCCTGCACGCGATCGGGGCCGCAGCCGCCCTGCTGGCGCTGCGCCTCGGTGTGCACGCGGTGCTGCTGCATGAGGAGCACGACGTGCGGATCGGCCCTCCGGGCGTCTGCCCGCACTGCGAGCAGGTAGTGCCGCGGATGCCGTTCTGCCCACACTGCGGCACTGCCACCCGCGCGGCCTCGCGCAGCAGGCGCGCCGAGTTGAGCCTTCCGGTGCAGCCGGAACCGGCCACCGGAGGGAAAAACTCATGACGTACGCGGCGACCCCGCCCGGCGCATGGCAGGGCTATGCGGTAGTTCCGCAACCCGGGATGGCGCCGGTGCAGCGGCACAGCTCTCATCTGAAGATCATCGGGCTGCTTGCCCTCACCGTCGTGCTCGTGATCGGCGTGGTGGTGGGCGTCTCGGCCTGGCTCACGCCGGCGCAGACGAGCATCGTTTGCCCACCCGACTGCGGCAGCCCCCCGAGCGTCCGCCCTGTCTCCGCTCGCCCGAGATTCATCGGCCCGGGCGGCGCCTACTCCTTCGAGTACCTCCCGAGCCAAGGCGCGTTGACCGCGACCAGTGACGGCACGGGTGTGACCGAGACGGCGGACGGCCAAGTCAAGGGGACTGTCCGGATCTTCGGCGCAGACGCGCAGGGGCGCACCGCACAGCAGCTGGCTCGGTCCGTGGTGAACCAGGCATATCCCGACGCACGGCTCGCGTACGCCATCCCGGATGCGTTCGTCGGCTACGAGCTGGGCTACGGCGAGGTCGATGACGTGCAGGTACAGAGCTCGAACGGCGGCTACGCCCGCGATCGGCTGGTGATCATGGTCGCGGTCAAGAACGGAGTGGCCCTCGTCGGTGAGGCAACAGGCGAGTACCACGCCTTCACCCAGGACGACACCAATCACGGCTCGGGCGTCGGACTGCTCGTGGCCATGGACCTCCTGGATCCCCTAATCAACACCTGCTCGTGGCGGGGGGATCCACCCCGATGACCTGCTCGACCAACCGACCGGAGGACACCATGCAATGCCCGCACTGCTCGACACCGCATGCGGTCGCGGCGCGCTTCTGTGCGCGCTGTGGCACGCCGCTGCATCCGCACACGAACCGGGAGGAGCACTTCGCCGCCCATCCGGACGAACCGGTCCGCGCGCTCGCCCTGATGAGCACGCTGCTGCCGCACGTGTCCGGCAAGCGGCACCACCTGTACCGCAACGGCCTGCTGTTCGCACTGCTGGTCTCCGCGGTCGCGGCCGCGTTCGGGGTGCTGTCGGTGGCGCTGATCTGCGCGGCCATCGCGCTGCCCGCGGTGGTGCTCACCTACCTGCACGACCATCACATCTGGCGTGACGAGCCGCTCACCGTGCTCGGTGGCGGGTTCGTCCTCGCGCTGGTGTTCGGCATCGTGATCGGGGTGCTGCAGAAGCATTGGGCGACGACGGCGCTGCTGGCCTCGGCCGTGCACGTGTCCGGGAAGGGGCGGGGTCTGCCGGCTGGCAGCCAGATCTTGGAGCTGGGAATCATCGTCCCGGTCATCGTGTTCGTGGCGCTCGTCGTCGTGCCGCTGGCCGTCACCTCACGCCCGGCCTTCGGCCACCCGCTCGACGCGGTCAACATGTCCTCGCTGGCCGGTGCGGCACTCTCGCTCGGTCTGAGCATCGTCGTCCAGCAGGGCGCGTTCGCCCACGCCGCCGGGTCGAGCACGGATCCAGCCCGAACCTTCTTCATCGCGATGACGCTCGGGATCGTGCAGCCGGTGCTCTTCGCTACCGCCGCCGCGCTGACCGTGATGCGGGTACGCCGCCGCGGCAGCAACCCGGTCCTGGGAATCGTCGAGGGTTTGGTGCTCGTCCTCGTTTATGACCTGGCGGCGGAACTGCTCGGCCCCTACGGCTCGCGTGGCGTGGTGCTCACGGCGCTGATCGCCGTCGTTCTCGCGGCGGCCGGGCTGCTCCTGGTGCGGATCGAGCTGCACGACGGCCTGCTCGCCGAGGCGCGCAGCGCACTTGCCGACGGCGGCACCACGGCGAGCTCCGCGCGCGCCGGACAGGCCTGCGCGCACTGCGGTGTCGATCTCGGTGCCGGTGCGGCGTTCTGTCAGGTGTGCGGCTCGGCAGTCGCCTCCCAGCCCTCTCCCCGACCCGCGGACGGCGGTGCCAGCGTGCTGGCACCCTCGGTCGCCTGAGTCCGACGAAATCGAGGCAATCATGACCATGACACCGCCGCCCGCGCCGCCGGAGCAGCCGGAGCAGCCGGGCGTTCCGCAGCCTGCCCCGCCGGGCTACGGCGCCCCGCCGCCGATGTACGGCACCCCGGCGGAGCAGCCGGCCTACGGCGGGCCGCCGCCACCGGCCTACGGCACCCCGCCGCCGAAACCGCCGCACAAGCTCAGCGGTGCGCTCATCGGCGCCATCATCGCTGCCATCGTGCTCGTGGCCGGTGGCACCACGGCAGCGCTCGTACTGACCGGCGGTCCCAAGCACAGTGCCGGACCTGCAGCGCCAGCGGTCGGTCCTGCCCCGCTCCCTGGCCCGCAAAGCACCGCTCCGGCGCCACAGGATTCCAGCTCCGCTCCAGCGCCACAGCCTCAGGGCGCGGGCGGCGGTACCGCGATCGCGGGCGGTGTGTCGATCACGCCGGCCAGCGGCTGGACGATCAAGGCCAACAAGGATGGCCACGCTGGACTCAGTGACGCCAACGGTGACGCGTTCCTGGACGTGTTCGTCCAGAAGGCCTCGTCCACCGATCTCGGCAGCGAGTTGCAGGCCCAGGTCCAGGGCTTCATGCAGGTGAACAACTACACCAATGTGCAGCTGGGCACGGTCGGCTCGGGGGCTGATTCCGGGCCCAACTTCACCGAGGAAGCGGGGGTCGCCTTCCAGGGCGAGCTCTCCGGACAGCAGGGAACGGTCCAGGTCAGCGGATTCATTGATCTGCGACTGAACCCGTCCACTGGGGTGGAGGCCTTGTCCGCCTACGCGGCAGGTTCGCCGCAGATCTACCACACGCACGTCCACGAAGTGCTGCAGATGTTCGGCAGCCTGGGCTGACCGTCGCCGCTGTGGGATCCGAGGCAGTCCGCGGATCCCACAGCGGTCGGCCCGAGGCCACCGCCACTGACGGTGCAGATCCAGCGACCTGGGAGCGTAGATGTGTCCTGTTCCGCAACCGTGGCGGGGCTGTACGGACGCGGCAGTGCGGCCCCGCGAGATCACGGCGGCCGTCGACGCCGTCGTTTCCGGAACGGGCCGGATCCTCAACGTCGAGGGCGTCGCCGGCATCGGAAAGTCAGCCCTCGGGGACGCTGCCGTCACCCTGGCCTTGGCGGCAGGCACCGGCTGCGCGATCGCCGTCGATGACGCCCATCGGGCCGACCAGCGTTCACGTGATTACCTGCGCAATCTCGCGCACCGGATCAACCACGTCCCGATCCTGCATGCGGCGGCGGTGGGACTGGCCGAGCAGGCGTTGCAGGCGCAGGTGGCGGTGCTGATCCCACGTCTGCTGGGTGCGGACGCGATGTGCGCCCTGACCCGGGAACGGCTGCCCGGAACGTCGGACGCGCTGTGCGAGGCCTGCACGCGGACCTGCCAGGGCAACCCGCTCCTGCTGCACGAGCTGCGGCGCGCACTGCCGACGCAGGCCCAAACACCCGTAGCGCTCCTCCTCGCCGCCGGAGCGCGCAGCCCGGTGTTCGCGCCGCGGCGGTCCGAGGTTGCCCCCCGAAGACGGTCGGGTACCACCTGCGTCAGATCTTCGCCAAGCTCGCCGTCACCTCACGCAGGCAGCTGACCTCGGTGCTGGCCGCCGGCTGGAGCACGTTTTCGTGACCGCCGTGGCGCGCGTTCCGGACCCGCGGATCGAGAGCTGGGAGCGACGCTCCGAATGGCCACTGGCAGTCGTCGCCGCAACGTTCCTCGCCGCGTATGCCTGGCCAATCCTGCAGCCCAATCTGTCGGACGGGCTCAGACGGTCCTGCCAGGTGGTTGTGTACGTCTGCTGGATCGCCCTCGGCGTCGAGTACCTCGTCCGGTTCAGCCTGGCCCGGCCCCGGGCCCAGTTCCTGCGCCGGACTGTGCCCGAGCTGGCCTGCCTCGCGCTACCCGTGCTGCGGCCACTACGACTGCTTCGGCTGGTGGTCCTCGTCAACATGCTCAACCGCAAAGCGACGTCAAGCTTCCGCGGCCGGGTCGCGCTCTATGTCGGCAGCGCCGTGGTCCTGGTGGTCTTCGTCTGCTCGCTCGCGGTCCTGGACGCCGAGCGAGGACGGTCAGGCGCGAACATCGAGACGTTTGGTGATGCATTGTGGTGGGCGGTCGCCACCATGACCTCGGTGCGCTACGGCGACCGCTATCCAGTGACCGTCGGCGGCAGGCTAGTAGCCGTCGGCCTGATGATCTGCGGCATCGGCCTGCTCGGCGTGATCACCGCCTCGATCGCCACGTGGTTGCTGGAGCGAGTCCGGGAGCTGGACGAGCAGGCGACGACAGGGCTGGACGTCGAACTAGGCGCGATCAAGGCCCAGCTGACGGGACTGGAGCAGTTGTTGCAGGTCCGGACGCCGCCAGAGCCGCAGCGAGCTGACGGCGTCCAGGGACCCGTAGCCGCTGGTACACCTGGCGCCGGTGGTACTCCACCGAAATCGGAGTGACAGGGACCGAGCAGGATCCGTGCTGCCGTTGGCGGGGGCGGTAGCGAATGATCCTGGCAATCGGTGATGGGCGCTGTCGATGATCACCCCGGCGGGCTACGGCACCCACCGGCCGGTCACTAGTGCCGGACGCGCTCTCGCGGTGCCGCTGACCCTCACCGGAATCGCGCTCGTCGGCGTGCTCACCGCGGCGGTGGCCGCGTGGTTCGTGCGCAGCGAGGACCGCACCGACCCTGAGTCGGCCGAGCTGCGTGCTGAGCTGCGCGAAATCAAGGACCTGCTCGCCCGATTGGGCGAGCGTATCGATCCGCCCGTCTCGAACTAGTCCTCGACGTCGACCCCAAGTCGGCGTGCCGTGCTCCTTCAGGACGAGGCGACCAAGGAGTCCTGTGGGCTCCCCGACTCAGGCTCCTCGCTCGACATGGGCCGATCGGGCGCGCCGGGGTCTGCCACGACTGCCGGAGCGGTCGAACCGCGCGCGAACCGCAGCAGGAACAGCAGCACTGCCAGCGGGAACGCGATCCTGAACAGCGCCGCCTGGGTGATCGCTTCGGGCTCGAACATTGCCTCCGCGGCCCGCCCGGTGGCAACGGTGCGCTGCGCTGAGTAGAACAGCACCGTCGCCGCGACCAGGATGACGTAGCCGAAGAAGGCGAGGACCCGGGTCGCCCGCGGGGCGTGCCGGCTGCCATGGTTGGTGAGCGACTCGCCCGACATCGTGACATCCCACGCGATCGCGACCAGCACGATGATCGCTGCCCACGCCGAAATCCGGCTCGCTTGCAGCGCATGGTCGTACAGGACCGACATGCCCTGCAGGGTCCAGATGGTGGTTCCCAGAGCGATGAGGCCGACGGCCAACCGGCGGCGGTACGCCGGGCTCTTGCCGGCGGTTACTGCCAATGCGATTAACGCGAGGACACCGATGCCTGCCAGGAGCCCGAACTCGCCCACGTAGGGCCATCGGGCATGCGCGCCCAACAGGGTGCGGCCGAGCGAGTTCGCGAAGAACAGCAGGGTTGCCAGCGTGACCATGCCGAACAGGAAGATCGTCCCCACCAGTCGCGGGGGCCAGCGGCGTCCGCCGGCTGCCACAGCGATCAGCAGCACGAGCAGCAGGCAGCCGGAAATGGCGATGTCCATGCTGTGGACCCGGTCGTCATGGGCTTGCTGGGCGGTGGCGTCGGAGACGGCCCGCTCGCCCGCCGGAAGTGTGGCGGCGGGCTGCCCGGCCGTGCGGAAGGAGTTCACGACCGCCTCGAACAGCGGCTGGACGACGGCCAGCGGGGCGCCTTTGATGAAGTCCGTGACCACAAAGGTGCCTGGCTGCGACGGGTCCGGCATCGGACGGGTCCAGAGCAGTTCCGCCCCACCTTGCAGCGTCACCGGCACCCGGGTCCACGCTCCGGCTCGAGTCTGCGGCCCTGTTGCGGTCATTCCTACGTACCGCGCGAACGCGCCCGCGTCGGCGATTAGCGGGAAGGTGACTACCGCAACGCGCTCGAAGCCGAGGACGAGCGTTCCCGGCTTCGGCCCGGGCACGGCGTAGCTGGTCCAGATGCCTGCCGCGCCTACGCCGGACGCGAGCCAACCGCGTGGGATGAGCATGCTGAACCGGGTCGGCCCGGAGCCACCGTGAACGGAGACGACGTCGGCGGCGGAGGTGTACTGGCCGGTGGGAGTCACCTGCTCGACCGGCGCACGGAGCGCGCTGAAGGCGCCGATGCTGTACCCGATCAGAGGTGTGAGCAGGTAGGTGCCCATGGCGCACACGGCGAAGATCGCGGCAAAGTTCAGCGTGGCCGGCCAGCGCCGCCGGTGCGCGCCGAGCGCGCGGCCCAAGACGACGACCACAATTAGCGCTACGGCGAGCAGAATCGTCGTCCGTCCCACCGACCACAGCCGGCGCACCGACAGTTCGGGCACCGTGGCCGTGACTTTCGCGTAGCCGTAGACGACCAGGGACGCCGACAGTGCGACCGCCAGCACGGTAAGCCACCGTCCTCGGCTGCCGTGGCCGGCCGCGGCAACCCGTTCGCCGAGCAGCCCGCCCCACTCACCGAAGTCGACCGCCGCTACCTGCAGGATGGGCGTTACCAGCAGCACTAGGTCGCCCATCACGAGGCCGATCACCTGGGGGAACAGGTTGAGACCGCCGATGTGTGGGGACGCGACGGCCAGCACGGTGAAGTACGACCCGAAGATCATCGTGTAGGCCCCGAGCACAGCCAGGCGCATCTGGCGGTTTTGACCCCGGCGGGACGCCCGGGCCTCGAACAGCCACACGGCAGCGGGCAGCAGCCATACCGCGGCGATCAGCCCGCGGGTGACCCATTGCGCCCACCCGGGCAGGATGGTGACGAATCCGCTGGACGCGACGAGGCTCCCGAACGCACCCGCCTCCACGCCGATGACCGCGGTGAGCACTAGCAGCGCGGGAAGAGCGACCTGCCAACTGGCAAGCACCGCCGCAGTCATGATGTAGGCGAAGCCAATCGATACCAACACCAGGGTGGCGATGAACACCGGCTGAGAGATCTCGAGCACGACCCCGCCCGAGCGACCCAGGACGATATCCGAGGCGCGCACATCCCGCAGCGCGATGAGCAGGATCACTCCGATCAAGCTTGCGAACGCACCTCCCGTCGCCAGTCTGAGGGGCCGTTCCATCGTGCGAAGCGACAGCCGCCGCTCCCGGAACAGCGCCCGCAGCGAACTGATCTCCTGCTCGATCTCCTCTTCGGCCCGCTCCGCAGCGCCCGCCGCACCTGCCGGCTCGGCGGGAGTCTGCTCCGCGGGAGGCTCCGGTGTGCTCACGCGTCAGCTCCTCGGCTGGCGTCGCGGTTCACGGGCATCATCCGCGTGCCGCGCGAGTCGCGACGAGGTTGAGCAGCTTGGCCTGGAGGTCCGCGGGAACGGGTTGCTCAACTCCGGTGTAGTTAACCAATGCCACGACGAGCGGCCCGACAGCAAAGACGCCCCGGACGTAGATCGGCACCCCCACGCCGGATTTCATGATGATGAGCGTTTCCGCCACAGACCCGATCACGTTGGCCGGGCCGCCGCCCGGTCCCTGGGTCACCGTTGCCGTTATTCCTCCGATCGTCTCGCCCGCGGGCAGTTCTGTTGCCAAAGCGACGCGCCAGGCCGTCTCTTCACACGATGCGTAGTTCGGCTTGCTCACCGCGACACCCTGCAGCGTGATGTCACTTGCGAAGCGGTAACTAGTCGCCTCGGAGTCGATCGTGGCCCGGCCCATGCTGAAGCTCTGCGAATGGACATCGGCAACCTGGTCCGGTCTCGGGTCTCGGATACCGAGGCACTTGTCAAAAGCCGCGTTGATCGCGTCAATGTGCGGGTTGCCCTGGAACGGCGCGCCGGTCCACCCCGCGGGGAGATCGCTGGATTTCAGCACGATGCCGGTTAGCTGGCTTGCGCTGGCGGGGGTAACCGGTGACGCCGCGCTGGTCGGCACCGACGTTGGTGCCGACACGGCCGTCGAGCTTGCGACGTGCGTTGCTGGTTGGGTCGATACCGATATCGGATGTGTGCTTGGCGGGCTGGAGCAGGCGCAGGCCACGGCTGCGACTAGGCCGACCCAGCCGAGCGTCACCGCTCGAATAGTCACCAGCGAACTCCTGTCCGGTTCAATTTCACGCGTCCGCTCTTTTGGTGGCGGCGTGGTACCTCGCGCGTCATCCGCGTGCCGCGCGAGTCGCGACGAGGTTGAGCAGCTTGGTCTGGAGGTCCGCGGGAACCACTCCGATGTAGTAAATTGCTGCCTCGATGAGCGGCCCGAAAGCAAAGACAGCCCAAGCGCGGGAGGGCACTCCAATCCCCGTGTCAGTATGGATAAGGATGATCGTGGTTGACACGGCCCCGATCACGTTGCCCGGACCCCCGGCAGGACCCTCGGTCACCGTTGTTGTAATTCCGCCGATCGTCACACCTGCGGGCAATACCTGCGCCAAGGCGGTGCGCCAGACCTTGTCGTTACACGATGCGTAGTTCGGGCTGCTCAGCGCGGCACGGTCGACCGCGAGATCACTGGCGGAGCGGTAACTGGTCGCCTCGGAGTCGATCGTGGTGTAGGGGTGGCTCATGGTGAAGGTCCGCGAATGGACATCAGCAACCTGGTCCGGTCCGGTATTCCGGACGCCGAGACACTTGGCAAAAGCTGCGTTGACGGCGCCAGCATGCGGGTCGGGCTTGTACGCTGTGCCGGTCCAGCCCGTGGGCAGATCGCTGGATTTCAGCACGATGCCGGTCAGCTGGCTTGCGCTGGCGGGGGTGAGCGGGGGCGCCGCGCTGGTCGGCGCCGATGTTGGTGCCGACGCGGCCGCCGAGTTCGCGGCATGCGTTGCCTGTGGGGTAGATATCGATGTAGGATTTGCGCTTGGCGGGCTGGAGCAGGCGCAGGCCACGGCTGCGACTAGGCCGACCCAGCCGAGCGTCAGCGCTCGAATAGTCACCAGCGAACTCCTATCCAGCTCAACCTGCTTGTGCGCCGGGGTCGTGGTGCGTGACCGGCTCGACGGCGACGAGGATCGTCTGCTTGGCCTTGCCTGCAAATGGCTTCACCGTTGACTCCTTCACGTGGTCGACCCACGATGACCGCTGCCGAACAGGGGGTGCCCCAGGAGCGGCCCCCAGGTTTTTTGTCATCGTGCGAGCCGACGGCCAGATCCGTCGGCCGGTCGACCTACGGCCGTCCGCGCTTCGGATCGCGCGCGGCGCCGCTGACAGCTGCGCCGACCACGGCGAGTGGCCACCGCTGCCTCGCCTTGGCGAGTCGGCCGATATTCCTGGGGATGGTTGCTGGGGCCCCCACCGGGCGGCGCCGGAAGGGTGAGCACGCTGCCGATCGGGCTGAAGCCGGTAGCTTCCCGCGCCAGTCTTCTCGATCCGGCGCCCTACCCAAGGAGAGCGTCATGGCCTCATCTATCCTGCAACGGTGCGCGGCGTTGTTGCCGCCCGATGTCGAGCTTCGATACGCGTGGACAGGGCAGAGCGGGCTCAAGCCGACCTGGCGCTTTCTTACCTATTGGCTCATGTTTGCCAACAAGAGCTGGATCGTCGCCGTCTCGGCCGATCAGGTATTCGTGTTCCGCGCCGGGGGGACCAAGTTCGGCTATGACAAACCGAAACGCCTGGTGTCGACCTTGGCGCGCAGCCAGGTACAGCTACCAGAACGCCTACACGGCTCGTGGACCCGGATCACGTTCGGCACTCAACGCATGTGGATAAGTCGCCGCGCCTACCCGATGGTGGGCAAGGCATTCGGTCTCGCGACAACGGCGAAATGATGCCCGGAACCGAAACGGGTGAGGACCACCCGGTGCCATAGCCGACCGAACTGGCAGCGCATCCGGAGGTCCTCGTCCTGCTCTGGCCGAAGTCGTTCGGAATCCGCCTGCTGCCAGCAAGCGCGGGCATCGCCGGGCTCGGGCGCCAAATGCTTCAGGACGACCTCGCACGACATCGTTCGGCGGTGGTTCGGAGACCGCACGTCGTTTCCAAGCTTGGACGTAGTCATTCGCGCTGAGAGTGAGGCGGCG
>JAYTRE010000145.1:0-8997 GCA_043746395.1 Pseudonocardiales bacterium | reverse complement strand
TGATCCGGCTCAGACCGAGCACCGCGGTCGCGGCGAGGGAGCTGATCGCGGGATAGAGGTAGCGGCCCTGCGCACCGGCCAGGAGACCGTACTTGTGATAGACCCCCCAGGACGGGAAGACCAGCAGCCCGACGGTCAGTACTGCCATGAGCAGCGGTATCACGAGCGCTGCCCGCCCGTACGGGCCGCCGAGGCCGCGGACGAGCGCCACGACGATTAGCCCGAGCATGATGACCGTCGCGATCGTCACGAAAGTCCAGTTGTAGTCGGGCGACTCGATGAGACCGATGCTGCCCCAGAAGCGGTCCGTCAGAGCCAGCACCAGCTTGTGCAGAAACTCCGTGACCGGCCCGCCCGGCCCCGGACTGATTCTCTGGTAGGCGCGGTCGAGATAGCCGGGGCCGAAACCATCAGGCTGGATCGCGCCGTACGCAAGGTAGTTGTGGGCCCACCAGATGCCGCCCGCGACCGAGCCGATGCAGACAGTGACGAGCGGACGAAGGACGTTGAGGGCGTAGCGGCGCCAGCAGACGAGATAGGCCAGGACGGCGAGAAGCGGCAGGATCAACGCGAACCCCTTGGTGAGCAATGCCGCCAGGACGGTCACCACCAGCCAGGTCGCGGTGCGTTGTCGCGCATCTCCGGTCACCACGCGGGTCATCAGGTACAACGCGATCGCGCCGGTGAGGGTCATCAGCGAGTCGTTGGTGACCGCGGCGCCGGCTCGCGCCAACGCCGGCAGCAGCAACGGAACCACGGCAGCCGCCGGGGCCAGCTGGCCGGCGCCCAACCGTCTCGCGGTGGCGAAGCACAGCCATGGGATGGGCAGCAGCAGCACGAGGCTCAAGAACCGCAACACCGAGAACTGCAGATCGTAGGCCAGCGATGACACCCCGGGTAGGTCGAGCAGCCCCGCACCGAGCAGGTAGTAGAGCGGGGGATGCTGGACCATCTGATTCGGCACGTGCGCCTGCTGGGAGTCGCCGCCGAGGGCGGCGATGCTCTGTCGATAGGGGCGGGCGAGGAGCGGGCGATCCGCGAAGTGGGGGGAGGGGGGGATGCCGTGGAAGGCGTCGATCATCTCGTGCAGGATTCCCAGCCCCACGTCCCGCTTACCGGGCGCGTACGGACCGTGTCCCTGCGCGTAGGCGTAGGCCATGTCGAAGTGCTGCGGTTCGTCGAATCCGTAGTTGACCGGGTACAGGAACATCATCGCCAGCATCAGCCCGGCAAACGCCCCGGTGGCCGCACGTACGAGAGGCGGCACGCCCGTCCACGCCGTCCAGACGCGACGCCCCCGGCCCTGCCTCGGGTGCGGTGACCCGGCAGCGGAATCGGCGTCGTCGGCGATCGTCACGGGAGCCGACCCTACCGCGGGGTGGTGGGTAGCCCGGCAGCATCGCCGGTGCACGTGCCTCGGTCGCGCAGCCTCGACGGCGCCCCTTGCCTGCCGGTGTTCGCTACGCTGGTGACTCACGGTTCCCGCGGGGCACGTTTGCGCCCCGGGCGGCGCGCTACCTCAAGGATGATTCGTTGAGACTGGTTGTGCAGGTGCCATGCCTGAACGAGGAGGAGACCCTTCCTCGTGTTCTGGAGTCGATACCCCGCCAGATACCGGGTGTGGACGAGATCATCATCCTCATCATCGACGACGGCTCCACCGACCGGACCGTCGAGGTGGCCAAGGCGCATGGCGTCACGCACTTCGTCATCCATGCGCGCAACCGTGGCCTGGGGCGATCCTTCCACGACGGCGTGCAGCGGGCGCTTGAGCTCGGTGCCGACATCGTGGTCAACACCGACGGCGACAACCAGTACCCGCAGGAGCGCATCCCAGACCTCACCGCGCCGATCATCGCCGGCGAAGCCGAGATCGTCATCGCCGACCGTCAGGTGCACCTCGTCGAGCACTTCTCACCGCTCAAGGTTGCGCTGCAGAGGCTCGGCAGCAAGATCGTGAATCTCGCCGCCGGGACCGATCTGCCCGACGCGGCGAGTGGCTTTCGCGCGTACTCGCGCGAGAGCTTGATGCTGCTGAACACCATCACCCGCTTCAGCTACTGCATGGAAACGATCATTCAGGCGGGCAACAAGAAGCTGAAGATCGCCAGCGTGCCAGTCCTCACCAACGAGAAGACCCGCGAGTCGCGGCTGTTCACGTCGATGCACCAGCACGTGATGAAGTCGGCCGGCGCCATCATCCGCGCCTACATCATGTACAAGCCGTACGTCATCTTTACCTTCTTCGCTGCGTTGTTCGGGGTGCTCGGGCTGATCCCCTTTGTTCGGTGGGCCATCCTGCAGTTCACCAGCACTCACCCCGGCGGTCACCTGCAGTCCCTGCTGCTGGGATCAGTGCTGCTGATCATGGCTTTTCTCAGCATCATCATCGGCATTATCGCCGACCTGATACGGACGAACCGGATGTTGATCGAAGACACCCTCGAGCACACCAAGAAGATGCGCTTCGGCGCCGCAGCGACACCGCTCGCACCCACCGACGAGGATCCGATGGCCGTGGGGCGCGACGCACTTGTCCGCTGACGCGCGGCGGGTCGTGTTCCTCACGAGCAACTACCCGAGGTGGGAGGGCGACAGCACGACGCCGTTCGTCCACGACCTGGCCGTCGACCTGACCGAGCGCGGCTGGCGCGTCGAGGTGCTCGCCCCGCACGCGCCGGGTGCGGCGCGCCGCGAGGATCTCGACGGCGTGACCGTGCGCCGCTTCCGCTATCTGCTGCCCGAGAGCGCCCAGACCGTCTGCTACGGCGGTGGTGCGCTCGTCAACCTCCGCGGTTCGCGTGCGACGAAGGCGAAGCTGCCCGCGCTCGTCGCGGCCGAGTGGGCGGCGACAGCGACCGCCCTGGCCGCTCGAGGCGGGGCCGACGTGGTGCATGCCCACTGGACCCTCCCCCAGGGTTTCGTCGCGGCGAGCACGCCGTTCCCGCGCGTCCCCCGCGTGCTCACCGTGCACGGCGGCGACGTCTTCGGCCTGCGCGGCAAGGTTCTCGACCGGTTCGCCCGCTACGCGCTGCGCGGCGCAGACCGCGTCACCGTGAACAGCTCAGCAACCGATCGGGCCGTCCGCGAGATCGCCGGACCGGGTGTCGAACCCCTCCGCGTCCCGATCGGCGTCGACCTGGGGCGAGTCCCGCGAGCCGAGCTCGTGCACGACATCCGGACGCGATACCGCAGCGCGACCGGCCCGCTGCTCGTCTTCCTCGGGCGGCTCGTGGAGGAGAAGGGCATCGCGGACATCGTCCGTGCCGTGCACCTGCTGTCGGTCGAGTTGCCGGGGATATCGGCGGTGCTGGTCGGAACCGGACAGCACCGCGACCGGATCGTCGAGCTGTCGGCCGAACTCGGCGTCGGCGATCGGGTCCACCTGCCGGGTTGGGCGGACCGCGCCGACGTGCCGTCGTGGTTTGCCGCCGCTGACCTGGCACTCGCCCCCAGCCGCATCGGGGTCGACGGCTGGACTGAGGGTCAGGGACTGTCGATAGTCGAGGCGATGGCCACCGGGACACCGGTAGTGGCCACCAGAACCGGCGGCATTCCCGACACCATCACCGACGGGCACACCGGGATTCTCGTACCGCCGGCCGACCCGGGCGCGCTTGCCGCTGCCGTGCGCCGGCTCGTAGCGGCGCCCGAGCAGGCAGTGGCGATGGGCGCGCGCGGCGCCGCAACCGCCCACGAACGGTTCGACCGAGGCATCACGGCAGACCGGATGGACGCGATCTATCGCGAGCTCATCGCGGCTCGCTCGGCACCACCCGGGTGAGCGGCGCGCGTATGGAAGAGTCTGTGCCCATGACGGCATTTGATGCCCGGGCGTACTGGGAAAACCGGCTGGGGGCCGACTGGTCGCTCGAAGGCGTGGGTTTCCGGCGAATGGGCCGCAACTTCAACAACTGGGCCTACCGCCTTCGCGGCGAGCAGTTCGCCGCCATCGTCGAGCAGTTCCTCCCACACCGCACCCAGGCACGCGTGCTGGACATCGGCAGCGGCACCGGGTTCTATATCGACGCCTGGCAGGCTCTAGGAGCGGCCGAGGTCGTCGGCATGGACCTCACCGACGCCGCGGTGGACAAGCTGCGGGGAGCCTTCCCGACGATCGACTTTGTCCGCAACGACATCACCGAGGGCATCGCCGAGCTGCCGCGCGAGTCCTTCGACATCGTCTCCTCGATGGACGTCATGTTCCACATCGTCGATCCGGACCGATTCGCCGCAGCGCTGCGGAATGTCGCCGAGCTGCTCGTCCCGGGCGGTCACTTCGTCTGGTCGGACTTCTTCGTCCATGGGCGTGAGGTGGTTCGCGGGCACATCGCTTGGCGCAGCCTTTACCGCATCGAAGCACTGCTCGACCAGGCCGGCTTTGAGATCGTGGGGCGCCGGCCGATGTTCTTCTGGATGAACGAGCCGCGCGACACCTCGAGCAGGCTGGTACTTCAGGGCTGGAAGGCCCTGATGTGGCTCGGCAGCACCAGCGAGGCGGCCGGCGAGCTGGCGGGCCGCGCGCTGTACCGGCTGGATCGGGGTCTGAGCCTGCGGCGCGTGGAGAGCCCGTCCACCGAGGTCATGGTGTGCCGTAAACGCAGCACGTGAGTGAGCCTGCCGCGGCGCCGCGCAGCAATGCCATCCGCGCGCTTGTCGGTGGGCTGCTGCTCCTGCTCGCGCTCGCCTTCGCCGCCTACGCGGTCTGGGCCGAGCGCCGCCAGCTGAGCGCCGGCCTCCACCGCCTGCCCGTGCTCGCGGTGGCGGGCGCGCTGCTGTGCGGCGCCGGTGCGGTGGTCTGCACCTTGTTCCAATGGCGCGCTGTTCTCGGCGGACTCGGTGCGCACCTGGACCGGTCTGACTCCGCTCGTGTCTACTTCGTCGGGCAGCTCGGCAAGTACGTGCCCGGCTCCGTGTGGCCGCTTCTCGCCCAGATGGAACTCGCCCGCCGGCACCGGGTGGGCCGCAAGACGATGCTCACCGGCGGCGTGCTGGCCATCGTCGTCAACCTTGCCGTCGGTGCGGTCCTCGCCTGCCTGCTGCTGCCATTCGTGAGCCCGAGCGCCCTGCACCGATTCTGGTGGTTGCTGGCCTGCGTCCCGCTGCTGATCGTCGCCCTGCACCCGAAGGTCGTGCTCGGGACGGTCAACTGGGTGTTGACGGCGCTGCGGCGCGAGACCCTGGTCGAGACCTTGTCGGTGCGGGCCGAGTTAAAGGCGGCCGCGTGGGGGCTGCTCAGCTGGGCCCTGCTCGGTGCCCACGTCTACCTGCTCGTCGCCGCGCTCGGTGCCACCGGGCCGCGGGCGATCGTCGCATCGGTCGCGGCCGGCTGCCTGGCGGTGTCGGTCGGCATCCTGGCGATCCCGGTGCCCGCTGGGGCCGGCGTGCGCGAGGTCGCCTTCGTCCTGGCCCTGGCCGCCGTGCTCAGCCACGCCGACGGGCTGCTGGTCGCCCTTGTTTCGCGGGTCCTGCTGGTCGCCGTCGATGTCGGCCTCGCCGCGGCCTTTGCCGCCCCCGGGAGACCCCTGGGCAAACGGCTGGGTGGATCCCGGCCGAGCTGAGCTAAACCGATACGCTGGCACTCATGTCGCTGACGCCTCCCCGCGCGCGTGCGCATGGGAGGACCGCACCCCTGGTCGTCCTGACCGTGGCTGTCGCCGTCCTGATCGTCGAGTTGGCGGTGGTCAAGGCCAGCTTCGGCACCAATGACATCCTGCACTGGCAGGACTTCGCCGGGGCGATCCGCCAACACGGCCCCGTCGGGATCTATGGCGCCCCGATCCCGCGCTCCTATTACAACCACCCGCCGCTGATGGGTTACGTGCTCGAAGTGGTCAACGGGCTGAAAGACCTCGGTATCCCGGTCCGGATCTCGATCCGCACGCTGGCCAGCGTTTCCGGCGTCCTCTGTGCCCTGCTGGTGTTCGTCCTGGTACGCAAGCGCCGCACCGAGCGCGAGGCCCTCGCGGCGGGCATCCTCGTCGCTGTGAGCCCCGTGCTGTTCACCATCTCCGCCTTCCACGGCAATACCGATCCGATCTTCACCATGCTCACCCTGGGCGGCGCGTACCTGCTCGTCGATCGGAAGTGGCCGGGATGGGCCGGTGCAGTCATCGCGATCGCGATCGGCGTCAAGGTGGTGGTCGTCGTCGCGGTCCCCGCGTTACTCGTCTACGCCGCCCTGAGTGGACGGCGGGTCCTGACCAGGTTCGTCGGGGTGGGATTGATCGTCTTCGCCATCACGTGGGGGCCGGCCCTGGTCTTCGACGGTGCCCACATGGTCAAGCACGTGCTGGACTACCCCGGGCTCGGCCTGGCGCAGTGGGGCTTCATGCAGTTCGGACATTGGGCAGGCAACCCGTGGTGGGTTCACTGGGCCCAGCAGCCGGGCCGCTTGCTGATCGTCGCCGCCTGCGGCGTGATCCCCGCGCTGGGCGTGTGGCGGCGACCCGAATCGGTCGTGACGGCTACCGCGCTTGCCTTCTGCGCGTTCCTCGTGGTGAGCCCGGCGTTCGCCGTGCAATATCTCGCCTGGGCCGCGGCGGCCAGCTTCCTGCTGAGCTTCTGGGGCGGCGTGGCCTACAACCTGGTGGCCGGCATACTGCTGGTACAGATCTACGACCGGTGGAGTGGCAACCGATTCTTCGGCACGTTCCAGGGTGTGGCGTTCTACCATCCGATGACACCCCACGAAGTCGTGCTCGGCATGCTCGCCTGGGGGGCTCTCTTGCTCACCTGCTGGGCCGGGGTGCGCCGCATCTGGAGCGAGCCCGCCCCGAGTGCTGTCGCCGAACCCGATCCCCGCGAGGGACAGGCGGTGGGCACGGTGCCGAGTGGTGACCGCGCCGACGCCGAGATGCGGGTGTCCCGGAGTCCGCACTAACCGAAAGGGACCAGCCCTCATGGCCGAGTCAGCAAGGCAACGACTTCGTATCGGGATCGTCGTCGTCGCGTACAACGCCGCGTCGACCCTCTCCCGCACCCTGGACCGGATCCCGCACGAGTTCCGCGACCAGATCGATCAGATCATCATCAGCGATGACGCGAGCCACGACGACACCTTCGATCACGGTCGCGAGTGGGCCTCACGCGCGGACACGCCGCCCACGCTCGTGGTCCGCCATACCAAGAATCTCGGCTACGGCGGCAACCAGAAGGCTGCCTATGCCATCGCGCTCGAGGAGGGTCTCGACGTCGTCGTCCTGCTGCACGGCGACGGTCAGTACGCGCCCGAGTGCCTTCCCGACATTGTCGCGCCCTTCGCCTCCGGAGACGTCGCGGCGGTGTTCGGCTCGCGCATGATGGATCCCGGTGCGGCGAAGAAGGGCGGAATGCCCCTGTACAAGCGAGTGGGAAACCGGATCCTGACCGGCTTCGAGAACCGGGTCCTGGGTACCGAGCTCACCGAGTTCCACTCCGGCTACCGGGCGTATCGCACCAGCATCCTGCGCCAGATCCCCTTCGCGGCCAACAGTGACGGCTTCGACTTCGACACCCAGATCATCGCTCAGGTGCTGCACGCCGGAGGGCGGATCGTGGAGGTCCCGATCCCCACGTACTACGGCGATGAGATCTGCTACGTGAACGGCATCAAGTACGCGCGCGATGTCGTGCGCGACGTGCTCGAGTACCGGCTCGCGGTACGCGGCTTCGGTACCTGCGACTGGGTGCCAACCCCTGACGAGTATGCGTTCAAAGACGGCGACGGTTCCTCGCACGCGGTGATACTGGACATGCTGCGGGGCCTGGCACCGGCGCGGGTGCTCGATCTGGGCTGTTCGGCGGGACTGCTCGCGGAGAGGGTTCGCGCGGCGGGGCACTACGTGGTGGGGGTCGACGCGCTCGCCCTGCCCGGGGTCAAGGAACGCACCGATGAGTTCTACGTTGCCGACCTGGACCGGGGCCTGCCGGGTGAGATCGGCACGGGCTTCGACTATGTCATCGCCGGCGACGTGATCGAGCACCTCGCCCGGCCCGGAGAGGCCCTCAACGAGATCCGTCGCGTGCTGCGTCCCGGCGGTCAGGTGCTGCTGTCGGTGCCCAACTTCGGCCACTGGTACCCGCGGCTACGAGTGCTGTTCGGCGCATTCGGCTACGACCGCCGCGGGATCCTCGATGAGACCCACCTCCGGTTCTTCACCCGATCGACCCTGCGCCGCCAGGTGCGCGCCAGCGGGTTCGACGTGCTCGAGGAATCGGCGACCGGACTGCCCCTGGGCACTGTCGTCGGGCCCGGCGGCGACCAGTCGCTGATCCAACGTCTCGATTCGTGCTTGGTGCGCTCGCGGCCCACCCTGTTCGGCTACCAGCATGTGTTCCGGCTCACACCCCACGCGGAGCAGACTGTCCACGCCGATGGCCTCGGCGCGGCGAGTGCCTGATGCGGGGCCGCCGGACGCCCCGACGGATGCCAAGAGCGGGAGCGGCAATGAGCCTGGGTAGCATCGCGGTCCTGCTCGTGGCGGTCGGCCTGGCCGCCCTCGGGCAACTCACCCTCAAACACGGGATGACGACGGCGCAGACGCACGCCCGGCAGTCGAGCCGCTCACTGGTGTGGGCCGCGGCGACATCGCCCTGGATTCTCGGCGGCCTGGCGATCTTTGCGGTCTCGGCGGTGGCCTGGCTGCTGGTGCTCTCGCGGGTGCCGCTCAGCGTGGCCTACCCGTTCAACGCGCTCGGCTACCTGGTGATCCTGACCTCGAGCGTGGTCGTCCTGCACGAGCGGGCCAGCGTCTGGACCTGGCTCGGTACGGCGCTGGTGGTCAGCGGGCTGCTCGTGGTGGTGCTGACCGCGCCGGGTGGCTCGTGACCGCTGCGTCCATCGACCACTCAGGGCACCGCTGAGATATCGCGCACGTGAAGCGAGGTGACAGTTGGTGCTGATCTGGCGTAACGGCACTCCTGTGGTTAGGCTTCAGCCCGGGGATTGAGGCGGGGCGTGTTGTCGACGAAATCCAGGAGTTTTGTGCTATGTCCCTCCCCGGCCCGTTCCGCCGT
>JAYTRE010000144.1:0-9747 GCA_043746395.1 Pseudonocardiales bacterium | reverse complement strand
TGTGGAACTTCGTGGCCATGGCCGTCGCGGCGACGGTCGTGCTGACCGCGTCGCTGGAGAAGTCGTTGGGGCTGTTCTATGTCGGCTTCATCGCCCTGTTCGTGCTGTCGGGTGTCGGCAACGGCTCGACCTACAAGATGATCCCCGCGATCTTCCGCAGCAAGGGAGAGCGACTCATCGCTGCCGGCGCCGACCCGCACGCGGTCGAACACGAGTCGCGCCGGATGGCCAACGCGGTGATAGGGATCGCCGGTGCTATCGGCGCGTTCGGTGGCGTCTTGGTGAACCTCGCCTTCCGGCAGTCCTTCCTGGCCTACAAGACGGGCGACGGGGCATACCTGGGCTTCATCGCGTTCTACGTCATCTGCGTCGCAGTAACCTGGCTGGTCTACCTGCGCGCGAGTGAGGACCGTTTGACCGGGATCTAGTAGCGCCACCCGTCAGCAGGGTTGGCGGATCGCTCGGGTTCGTAGGCGAGCCGGTATCCCCGTTTGACGACGGTCTGCACGATCCGGGGATCGCCGAGAGCGGCGCGCAGCCGGCCGACGGCGACCTCGACGGCGTGCTCGTCATCTCCGTCGCCGGGCGCGATCTTTAACAGGTCCGAGCGGGAGATGACCTGGCCCGGTCGGTTGACGAGCTCGCGCAGCAGCGCCATGCTCGCTCCGCTCAACGCAACGAGTCGGTTGTCGACGACGACGGCGTGACCGCGCACGTCCATGTCGTGCCCGGCTACCGGGAACCGCTGGCCGCGCCGCTTGGGTAGCTGCTCGACGATCTCGCGGACGAGGGCGCCCAGCCGGCCCCGGCTTGGCTGGATGACCGGGATGTCCTCGCGTAACAGCGGGCCGGCCGTTACCGGCCCGACGCAGGCGGCCAGCACGGGCCCGCGCAGGGCGGCCCGAACAGCGTCCCCGCACCCGTGTCCGTTGGCTACCTGGAGAAAGCTGGCGGCGGCGGGCGCGCTGGTGAACGCCACGCAGTCAAGCCCACCCGTGGCGACCGTCTCGACGAGGCGCCGCAGCGGCACCGGGTCTTGCGGGAGCATCCATCGATAGACGGGGACCTCGATTACGTCCGCGCCAGCGAGCCGCAGCGTCTGCACGACGTCGGGCAGCGGTTCACCGTGCAGCTGGACAGCGATGCGCGTGCCGGACAGGTCGCCAGAGGCAATCAGGTACTCCAGCACCTCGCTGAAAGACTCGGACTCCGGCGACCACGCCTCCGTTAGCCCCGAGGCGCGGATCGCACCACGAGCCTTCGGGCCCCGGGCGAGCACGGTCGCGTGCCCGATGGCGGCCGTCAGCTTCTCCAGCATCCCCCAGGTATCGGCCGCCTCCATCCAGCCGCGGAAGCCGATCCCCGTGGTGGCCACGACGATGTCCAGCGGGCCCTCGAGACAGCGTTCGGTCGCGCCGCGCAGTTGCGTGTCATCGGCCAGCGGCACGATTCGGATCGCCGGGCCGTAGCTGACCTTGGCACCGCGGCGTTCAAGGGCGGCACCGAACTCCTTGCGGCGACGAGCAGCGGTGATGCCGACGGTGTAGCCGGCAAGCGGTTCGACGCTCGCCACGCCGCCGGTCACGGGTTCGTCACCTCAACCAGACCCCGCCACCCGGCCGGTATCGAGCCCGCGAATTGCCTCTCCGGGCGATTGCCGGCATGCCGTTGCCGGCGATGGCAAGAGCGTCGCGGGCGTGGGACATAGCCCAACTGTGCGCGGGACGCGTTATCCGGGCCGTTCGGCCAAGTTACATCCATGAGTCGTCTCCCTCTCCGGGGGTCGGCCCGCCCGGTGCGACGGCCCTATCGACCGCGACCCGGGTCCTTCGTCTGGATCCGCGGGCCAGGCCGGACTCACTGCGGTGGCGAGCGGCTTGTGCGCAGATGTGTTCGTCCCGGCAACACGCCGCGGTCACAGGTCGTAACCTGCTTGTCCCACGCTTGACCCGTGCCGCCACCGTCTGCACCGCCAACGGATGACCGTGCCGGCATCGGCCCACATCTCGCCCGGCCTGCTGAACATGCCCGGTGAGGCTGTGGCGGTCGCACCCGCTTCGGGTGTGGTCGCCACGCATTGCCCGTACTGCGCGCTGCAATGCGGCATCACCGTGGACTCGTCGGTGCGCCCGGTTGTCCTCGACGCGCAGCCTGACTTTCCCACGAACCTGGGCGGCCTGTGCGCGAAGGGGTGGACTGCCGCCGAACTCCTCGATCATCCCGAGCGGATCGCGACGCCACTGGTCCGTGATACGCGGGACCAACCGCTGCGGCCGGCGTCGTGGGATGAGGCGCTGGACCGGGTCGCCGCCGCGATGCGGGCGGCCCAGTCCCGTTACGGCGCGAACGGGGTCGGCCTGTTCGGTGGAGGTGGGCTGACGAACGAAACGGCCTATCAGTTCGGCAAGTTCGCCCGAGCGACACTGCGCACCGCGATGATCGACTACAACGGCCGGTTCTGCATGTCCTCGGCGGCCAACGCCGCGACGCGCGCGTTCGGCATCGACCGCGGGCTGCCGTTCCCGCTGCCCGATCTGGCCCAGACCGATGCGCTGCTGCTGGTCGGCAGCAACCCGGCGGACACCCTGCCGCCGGCGATGCAGTTTCTCGATGCGGCCCGCGGGCGCGGCGCCCAACTCATCGTGATCGACCCGCGAACCACCCGCACCGCCCAAGGCGCGCAGCTGCACCTGCAGCCGGTGCCGGGCACTGACCTGGCCCTGGCCAACGGCCTGCTGAACGTCGCCATCCGCGAGCGCCTGATCGATGCGGACTACATCAGCGAGCGCACCAGCGGCTTCGACGCGGTGCGTCGGGCGGTGCGGCTGTACTGGCCGGACCGGGTCGAGCGCATCAGCGGTGTTCCCGAAGGCGACATCGTGCGTGCTGCCCGCATCATGGGCGAGGCGAAGCACGCGATGATTCTCACCGCGCGCGGCGCGGAGCAGCACAGCGCCGGCTCCGACACCGCGCTCGCCTTCATCAACCTCGCCCTGGCCCTCGGGCTGCCCGGACGCCCGTTTTCCGGATACGGAACGGTGACCGGTCAGGGCAACGGCCAGGGCGGCCGCGAGCACGGGCAGAAGGCCGACCAGCTGCCGGGTTACCGCCGCCTCGACGACCCGGTCGCGCGGGCCCACGTGGCCGAGATCTGGGGCATCCATCCCGATGACCTCCCAGCCCCGGGGCTGTCGGCCTACGAGATGCTCGACCAGCTCGGCAGCCTCGGCGGTGTGCACGCCCTGTGGGTGGCCGGCTCCAACATCGCCGTGTCCGCGCCGCGAGCCGCCCACGTTGCCGACCGGCTGCGCGCACTGGATTTCCTGGTCGTGTCGGACTTCTTCCTCTCCGAGACCGCCGCCATGGCTGATGTCGTGCTGCCCTGCACCCAGTGGGCCGAAGAGACGGGCACGATGACCAACCTCGAAGGACGGGTCATCCTGCGCCAGGCAGCGATGTCCCCGCCAGCGGGCGCCCGATCGGACCTCTGGGTCATGCGAGAGCTGGCGGGGCGCCTGAACCGCCCAGCCCTGTCAGCTGATCCCGCGGAGATCTTCGAGGAACTGCGCCGGGCCAGCGCGGGGGGCAAGGCTGACTACGCCGGCATCACCTACGACCGCATCGAAGCTGAGCAGGGCGTCTTCTGGCCGTGCCCGTCAGTCGCCCACCCCGGCACGCCACGGCTGTTCACCAAAGACTTCCCCACCCCGGACAGGCGGGCTCACTTTCATCCCGTTGAACACCGCGGACCAGCCGAAACCCCCGACACCGACTACCCGTACTACCTCACCACCGGGCGCCTGCTGCACCACTATCAGTCCGGCACTCAAACCCGACGGGTGGCCTCGCTGGGGCGGGCCGAACCGGCTGCCGTCGTCGAGATGCACACCACCGTCGCCAACCGGCTCGGCGTTACCGCCGGTGAGCTGGTTGCCCTTCGGACCCGACGCGGGCGGGCGGTGATGAGGGTGCGTATCGGCGACGGCATCCGCGCCGACACCGTCTTCGCTCCGTTTCACTACGGCGGCGAGTCCGCGGTCAACCTGCTCACCAATCCCGCCCTCGACCCGCACTCACGCATGCCTGAGTTCAAGGCCTGCGCGGTGGCAATCGACACCATCCCGCCCTCGACCGCCGACGCTGACAACCCCAAGGAACCCCGATGAATGACAGCAGCACCCCCCGCTTCCTGCAGGGCGTCTTTGCCTTCGACGGCCTGGGTCTGGACGACCCGTTCCTGCTCGACCCCGTCCTGCGCTACACCGTCCCGGCCGGTTCCTCGACCCAGCCGGTGTACTTCCGCGCGGGCAACAGCAGCAAGGAGATGATCTACGTGACCCTCGTGCGCGACGGCGTTACGATGCGCTACTTCCCCATCGCGGCCAAGGGCGCCACCCACGTCTCGCTACGCATCGTGGAGAACTTGCTCTCCGACACGGTCATCGAAGTTTTCGCCGCTGCACCCAAGGGGATTAGCGGATCGATCGTCATCGACGTCGGCCTCGTCGAGATCTGACCGGCGAGAGCCGATCCATACCCGCGCTGAGGAGCACCCCATGACTTTGCTAGCTGACGCCCCGGCGTCCGCCCTCATCCCGATTGCCAAGGCCAAGCTGGTCATCATCGGCAACGGCATGGCCGGTGCCCGCGCGCTGGAGGAGATCCTGCGTCGCGGCGGGGGCGACCTGTTCGACGTCACCGTGTTCGGCGACGAGCCCTACGGCAACTACAACCGGATCTTGCTGTCCAACGTGCTCGCCGGTATCGAGGACACCGCTGAGATCTATCTCAACCCGATCACCTGGTACGCCGAGAACGCTGTCGAGCTGCGCGCCGGGGTACGCGTCGTTCGCATCGATCGCTACGCCCACGTCGTGCATGCCGACGACGGAACGGCCATGCACTATGACCGCCTCGTCATCGCCACCGGCAGTCGGTCGTTCTTCCCGCCGATCGAGGGAATGTGGGCCGATGACAAGACCCTCACAGCCGGCGTCTTCGGCTTCCGCAGCCTGGACGACTGCGCCGCGATGCTCGACTACGCCAAGCAGGCCAGAACCGCAGCGGTGATCGGCGGTGGCCTACTCGGCTTGGAAGCTGCCCGCGGCCTGCAGAGCCACGGCCTGGAAGTGCAGCTCGTGCACGCGGCTGCGACCCTGATGGAGACCCAGCTCGATCAGACCGCCGGCGGGATTCTGCGTCGCTCGGTGGAGACCATCGGCATCGGAGTGCACACCGCCGCCAGCACGAAGTCCGTTCTCACCCAAGACGGCAAGACCATCGGGCTCGAGTTCGCTGACGGGACATCACTCGAGTGCGACATGCTGGTCGTCTCAGCCGGCATTCGCCCCAACGTCGGACTGGCCCGGCGCGCTGGCCTGACCGTCGAGCGCGCGATCGTCGTTGACGACCACATGCGCTCGATCGACGATGACGACATCTACGTCGTCGGGGAATGCGCCCAACACCGCGGCCAGGTCTACGGACTAGTCGCGCCGCTGTGGGACCAGGCCCTCGTGCTGGCCGACCACCTGACCCGCACCGACACCGCCGCCGTCTATCAAGGCTCTCGGATGGCTACCAAACTAAAGGTCGCGGGCGTGGACGTCGCTTCCATGGGCCTCAAGGCACCCGAACGTCCCGATGACGAGTTCGTCCAGTTCTCCGAACCCAAACGCGGCATCTACAAGACGATCATCGTGCGCGACGGCAAGCTCGTCGGCGCCACGCTGCTCGGAGACACCAGCAAGGTCGCGTTCCTCATCCAGGCCTTCGACCGCGGGCTGCCGCTGCCCGAGGAACGCATCTCGCTCATGTTCGACATCGGGACCCCTGCCGCTGAGGTCGGCGCCGCCGAACTCGCCGACGACGCGCAGGTATGCAACTGCAACGGCGTCAACAAGGGGGCGCTCGTTGCCTGCGTGCAAAACGGGGAGAAGACCGTCACGGGCGTGATGGCCAAGACCCGCGCCGGCAAGGGTTGCGGCTCCTGCAAGAGCCTCGTCACCCAGATCGTGGAATGGGCCGCCGGCGGCGATGTCGAGGTGGACCCCTCCGCGAACTGGTACGTGCCCGCGGTGCCCTACGACAAACCCGAACTCATGGCCAAGATCCGGGAACTGCAGCTGCACTCGGTGTCCTCGGTATTTGCGGCCCTTTCCCCCGACGGCAAGGAGGACGCACAATCGAAGATGGGATTGGCCTCGCTGCTGCAGATGATGTGGGCCGACGAGTTCGTCGACGAACGCGACGCGCGCTTCATCAACGACCGCGTGCACGCCAACATCCAACGCGACGGCACGTTCTCGGTCGTGCCGCAGATGAAGGGCGGCGTCACCAGCGTCGAACAACTCCGCACGATCGCCGACGTAGCCGAGAAATATGACGTTCCGATGATCAAACTGACTGGCGGGCAGCGCATCGACCTGCTCGGGCTGCGCAAGCAAGACCTCCCCGCGGTATGGGCCGACCTTGCGATGCCGTCGGGCTACGCGTACGCCAAGAGCTTCCGCACCGTCAAGACCTGCGTCGGTACCGACTTCTGCCGCTTCGGCGTCGGCGACTCAACGTCCCTGGGCATCCGGATCGAGGAACGGTTCCAGGGCATCGCCGGCCCCGGCAAGATGAAACTGGCCGTCACCGGCTGCCCCCGCAACTGTGCCGAGGCACTGTGCAAGGACCTCGGCGTGGTAGCAGTGGAAGGCGGCAAGTGGGAGATCTACGTCGGCGGCGCGGCGGGAGCCCACATCCGCAAGGGCGATCTGCTTGCGACCGTGGACGACCCCGACACGGTCATCACCCTGACCGGCCGCTTTCTGCAGTACTACCGGGAAAGCGGCAAGTGGCTCGAACGGACCTATGCCTGGGTGCCGCGAATCGGCATCGACAAGATCAGGGCAGTCGTCGTCGACGACAGTGAAGGCATCGCCGCCCGCCTCGACGCCGACATGCAGCGGGCCGTCGATGCCTACGCCGACCCGTGGCAGGAACGCGACGAGCCGGTCACACCAGGACAGTTCCGCACCGCGCTCCCGCTGACCGCGCTCCCCCAGGTCGGCCGAAAATGAACATCGACGAGATCCCCATCGGCGAAGGACGCGCCCTCACGGTTGGTCAGGAACAGGTGGCGGTGTTCCGGCTGCGCGACGGAACCCTGCGCGCCCTCGCAGCCGTCTGCCCCCATCGCGGCGGCCCCCTCGCCGACGGTCTGCTGGACGAACACATCGTCGTCTGCCCGCTGCACGGATACACCTACGACTTGAACACCGGCATCGAAACCAGCAGCGGGGGGACCCCGGTCTGCACCTACACAGTCAGCGTCACCGCAGAACAGGAGATCACCGTCGATCCGCGCTAACACCGACGTCAGGCTCAGATCTTTGTCCACGGGATCAGAGCAACGGGCCGGCCCTTCGCAGTGTCCGCGAACTGACCATGCCGATGAGCGGGCGATCCCAGAGCCGGCGATACAGGGCGGGCCTGTTCACTGGTCGCCTCAGCCGCCACTGCGAGCCTGAGGATAAGGTCACGTTCGTCGCCGAGCAGTGTCAGCGCCTCGGGGTCGGTCTCGATCAGGTCGTGGCCATCGGAGATGGGCGATCGGACCTGGCGCTGTTCCGTTCCGTCGGGTTCAGCGTCGCGATCAACGCCTCATCCCAGGCGCAAGCAGCCGCATCCGCCGCTGTCGACAGCCAGTCCCTTCTCGATGCCCTGACCGCGGTGCCCGGACTTCTGGACCAACCGACGCAGCTGTGCCAGTAGCGGTTGCCCCAGGCCAACCGAACATGGCGCTGATGAAGTGGTCGTCGCGCGTTACGGGGCGACGCTGAGTTTCTCGGTTGGTTGTCGGGTGATCTCGGCGAGGAGCTCGAAGTCGTTGTCCAGGTGCAGGACAACATGGCCGGCCAGCTCAGCGGTGGCGGCGATGACGTCGAGTTCGATGACGTCGAGTTCGATGAGGTCGGCGAGCTGCTGGTCGGGCAGCTGCGCCCGGATGGTGCTGCCCGCTCGCGGTGCGGGCAGGCGGCCGCGCCGCGGCATCGTGCCGCGTGCACGTGCTCGCCCTCGGCGACTACCGCCCACCCTTACCCGGCCGCAGGACCATCGGCAAACCAACTGGTCAGAGCCATGATCAACGTCTGGTGCGCCCGACAGGATTCGAACCTGCAACCTCTTGATCCGTAGTCATTTTCGACGCATTTTCATAGCCCTGACGTTCTCAGGCTGAAGTGCTCCTAGGTCTCGTAATTGCTGGGCTACGAGTAGTTGACAAGCGTTGACCAGCTGCGGTCATTCGTGGCAGGTTGCGGACTTCTTGCGGACTAATTGCGGACCGGCGAAGATCAACTACACCACGAGGGAGCACCCGCTCTACGCCGCGTTTTGGAAATATCCTGAAATCCAGACTGTTGCGCCATGCCCTGAAATCAAGACCATGATACAGTGTCTCGAAATGAAGACATCCGATGGCGAGGAACCGTCTCAGGGGTCGTACCGCATCTACACCCCCGAGTCGTTCGGCGCTGCCATCCGTCACTACCGCAAGGAAGTTGGCCTGACCCAGGCTCAACTAGCGGAGTTGTCTGGATTGCACCGGACCTACCTGTCCAACCTTGAGAGCGGGAAAGAGACCGAACAAGTGCGTCGGATACTGCGTGTGCTTCGGCAGCTGGGCGTTCGAATGACGCTCGACAAGGCGGACTGGTAACCGCGGTGGCGGACGAGCTAGCAGTCTGGCTCTACGGATCGCTCGTTGCAACGATCGACCACGAGCGCGGACGCCCACGTCTCACGTACACAGCGGAGGCGTTGCGGTGCTACTCCCCCGGTACGCCCCTGCTCTCGGTGTCACTACCTGTCCGATCCGAGCGCTTCCCACAAGGTGTGGTCCGTCCCTTCATCGACGGCCTTCTGCCGGAGGGTGAATCGAGGATCGTGCTTGCGCGAGACATGCGCATTGACCCGGACGACACGTACCAAATGATTCGCGCGCTCGGCAGAGATTGCGCCGGAGCGCTCGTGATCCAGCCGGCGAATCAGGCCGCCCCGCCGCCGATGACCACGATCACCGCCGCACCGGTCGACGAGCGGGCTCTCGCCGAACTCGTCCGGAACCTTCGCAGCGCGCCACTGGGTGTCGACGGGCGAGTGCGACTCTCGCTGGCTGGCGTTCAAGACAAGCTGCTCCTCACCCGGATGCCAGACGGATCGTGGGGCAGGCCGGTGGATGGAACCCCGTCCACACACATCCTCAAGCCCGAGATTGCGGCCTATCCGAACACGGTGGAGAACGAAGCCTTCTGCATGCGTATCGCGAAACATCTCGGTCTGGAGGTGGCTGCGGTGGAAACGACGGAAGCAGTTGGTCGCAAGCTCATCGTCGTCGAGCGCTACGACCGCACGGTCGCCACCGACGGCACAGTCGAGCGCTTGCACCAGGAGGACCTCTGCCAGGCCACCGGAACACCGCCCAGGAGCAAGTACGAGCAGGACGGCGGACCATCGTTGGCAAAGATCGCCGCGCTGGTCGATTCCGTGACGACCCGCGAGTCGACGGAGCGGCTCCTCGCCGCGGTCACGGTGAACGCGCTCATTGGCAATGGCGACGCCCACGGCAAGAACTTCTCGCTGCTCCACGAGAGTTCAGGCGCCCTGCGTCTGGCACCCTTGTACGACCTCATGTGCACGTTGCACTACGGAGACACCCGGTTGGCGATGTACATCGACACGGTGCAGCGCACTGACCGA
>JAYTRE010000143.1:0-5010 GCA_043746395.1 Pseudonocardiales bacterium | reverse complement strand
CGAGGTCGAGGTCGAGGTCGAGGTCGATGGGCGGCGTCGTAGGCCCGCGTGTCGCCCGGCTCGGCCATACGCCGATCCCGGACCTCTGCCCAGCTACTGCGGTAGCTGCTCCAGCCAATCTCGCTGTTGCTGCCCACCACCAGATCATCGGCCACGTCATCGTGGTAGCCGGCAATAGCGAGCACGGCGGTCTGGCCAGGCACACGCTGCGGCCTGCGCAGGAACTGGTCTCGGTGTCGCGGCTGTTCGTTGCCCCGCACGCACGAGGTGCCGGCGCGGGAGCGGCACTGCTCCACGCAGCCGACAGGTGGGCTGCTGAGCATCGACTGCGTGCCACGCTGGAAGTCGTCGAGGATGCGGTGGACGCCATCGGGCTGTACGAGGCCAGCGGCTGGCAGCTGCTCGGCCGGCGGCAGGCCACCTGGTCGACAGCCAACGGCGCTCCGGTCTGGTTGCGGTCCTACCTCGCCCCGGCCTGAGCCGGGCCGCACCCACTGCCCGCTTCGCGAGCAACTACTAGCTACGCGGGCGCGTCTCAGCGGGGGTGAGCCGGCTTCGACGGGCCGGCTACTGGCTAGCGGGGCAGGCGTTCGCGCGCTCGCTTGCCACATCGCTCTTGGTCCTGGCAGTGGCAAACTGCGAGGCGGTGCAACGCTGCGCGTTTCGGTTCTCCTCTGCCGCGGGCGGTGGCCCCGCCCTGGTGACCGCAGGGAGCGCCTCAAGATCAAGACGGACAGTATCCAGCTGACGCGACAGCCCGCCCCTCGGCGGAGCGAGCAGCGGCACCGGAAATCGGTGTGCCTCTTGGAGGCAGCCCCCGCTATCGCGGACTCACGCGATAGCGCTGGGGCACGAGCGCGTCGCGGACCAGCGACCAGACGTCCGGGTTGTGGGCCACCAGGAGCCCGGACCTGGCATGGTCGACCGCGACATAAGGACTGCCATCTAAGCGGGCAGCGACGCCACCGGCCTCGGACACGAACAGCACCCCGGGAACATGGTCCCAGGGCAATGTGCGCCAAAACAAGGCGAACTCCAGCTCACGACTGACGACGCTCGGGTAGTCATGACCAGCGCAGCGACTGCCACCGATGAGTCCGGCGAACTGCGCCTCGACGAGGTCGACGTGACCGAGGAACCCGTCCGGCAGGAAGCGCCGCAGGACCGCTCCGCGCATGGCCGACAACTCCGACGCGTGTAACCCGACGCTCACGCGCCCGCCGTCCAGCCACGCACCCGCGCGGCGCTCGGCAGCAGCTAGCCGCCCAGACAGCGGGTCAAGGATCCACGACGCAACAGCCTCACCGTCTCGCAGCAACGCCGCCATCAGCGCGAACGGCGGTGCGCCAGCGGCGAAGTTCGCCGTGCCGTCCAGCGGATCGAGGAGCCATACGTCCCCCGCTGCTGCCAGACGGTCGAGGACGGCGGGGTCCGCTGACGCGGCCTCCTCCCCGACCACCACCGATCCCGGGACCAGGGCCGCAAGCCGCGGCGCCAGGAACGCTTCCGCGGCACGGTCAGCCGTCGTCACCCACTCGCCGGGCGACTTCTCCTCCGGCCGCGCGTCACCCATCCCGAACACCGGGAGCACTACCTCGTCGGCTGCTTGCCGCAGCAAGGCGGGCACCGCTGCCATCACGTCGGTCATAACCGACAGTGTGGCGGGTCAGCGCGAGGCCGCACCTGGGCCGCCACCGACACTGCCCGCGTGCGGCAGTCCAGCAACCAGGATTCAACTCACAACGCGAGAGTTGGAGGTTTCCTCGGACGTCGGCGCGATCCGGACCGCATCGCCTGCGTCATCCTGCTCTCCGCGTCACGGACCGCAATCCCTCCTGCCCCGACGAGCGCGGCGGCGCCGGTCCTCGCGTCGCCCATGCGCGGGCAGAACCATCGCGTCCGACGCCGCCCCGGATTATCCCCTGCCCGTCCGTGCCGTTCGATCCGAGCAACAAACCAGCAACAGACGACCACGGCGCTGATCCGAAATCGACGCAGCCCCCATAATCCTGGGGCTTCATGGTTGGCCGTACTTACCCGCATGCGAACCGCATGCTCGGCCGATCGCAGCCACTCGTGTCCCGAAGAGCGGTGGTTCAGCGGGTTGCCCATCGTTGGCAGCTCGAGCGGGACGATGTCGTGATGCCCTTCTGCTTGCGACACGGCCGCACCTGATTGGGCGGCCTGCTGCATGACGGCAATAGCGGCTCGATCTCGGTCCTGACTTACGAAGATCAAGATTCAGTACATCGTCGTGGGCGAGCAATGACCCGAGATTGCCGGTCGTCGGGCGCACACTGAGACCGTGACCAGGCTGCCGCTCTACGCTTCGTGGGCCGACTACCTCGCCCGAGCCGAGCCGGCGTACCTGCTCGCTTGGTGCGCGCGCCGCGCGAAGAAAGCGAACACCAAGCGGCTGTTGTCCGACGCGCCGAACACACAGATCGCCGCCGAACATGTCTGGCACGTCATGGCCACCGCGCGAGGCCGATGCCGCTACTGCGGTTCGCTGGCCCTCGAAGGCCGACCCAGCGGACCGAACGGTGCACCACTGCCGTGGGAGCCGATCGGACGGCGCATCGGCAGCCTCGATCACGTCGTCGCACGGTTTGCGGGTGGCGACAACGACGCGCACAACCTCGCCTGGTGCTGCCTGTGGTGCAACACCTGGCCCGGCGAGCGGCGAATCGGGGCGAGCGACCACGGCGCAATCCCCGTCGAGAGCCCCGACCAGAGAGCACTACCAACGAGCCGACAGCCACACCACCGTGGGTGACGATCCTGTCTCACACGCCGACACACACGATCTCCGCCGTCACCAGCGGACGTACCCGCTAACGCCAGCAGCCACGCATGGCACTGCCGGCCATGTCCGCCCGCACGCCCGCCTCCTCGGGGCTACCTACAACGAGCCGAAGCGCCCGGCCGCGGTGTGGACGGACGCGCTCTGGCGACTACCGCTGAGGGCTCGCAGTGCACGATGTCGCGCGCGCGTCCGCGCCGATATCGGCGACCGGCACCTGGTAGAGCCTGCCGGAGTCAGGCGGCGAGAACTCGGGCAGCACGGTCGGTGGGAAAATGCGCCCGTCCACATCGGTGAAGGTCACGAGCAAGGGACCCAGATCGTGAGCCTGCCGCCCGGTTTGTGCGAGTCCCGTCTCGTGGCTGACACGTATGTGATGGCGGCTGACGTAGCCTCTAGGCACGGACCCCGACCGGGTGGTAGCTGATCACCGGATCATGGGCGGCGTGCCCTGCATTGCGGGCACGCGCATTCCGGTCGCGACGATCATCGGCCTGATCGCCGCGGGCCTATCTGGCGACGAGGTGCTCACCGAGTACCCGCAACTAGACGTTGCTGATGTTCGCGCCGCACTCGAGTTCGCTGCGGATGCGGTCGGTGAGCGGCAGCTCCCGCTGCGCACACCGGCTTGACGTTCCTACTTGACGAATGCCTCAGCGCCCGCCTGGCGGGTCTGCTGAGCAGCGCTGGCCACGACGCGATCCACGTCGCGGACCTCGGTCTACTCGGTGCACCTGACGACGAGGTGTTGCGGGCGGCGTTGGCAGAGTCGCGGGTGCTCGTGTCGGCCGAGCGTCGGGTCCCAGCTTTGTGCTGTACCGGCGCAGTCGCCGCGTCCCCGAGAACCAGATCGCTGTTCTGTTCGCTAATCTGCCCGCCATCGAGGACGACCTGAACGCCGGGTCCGTCGTGGTGCTGGCCGAGGACCGGATCCGGGTCCGTCGCCTGCCGCTGCGCTGACAACAGCCCAAGCCTCAATGCCCGATGCTGGGGCCGTCGATGCTCAGGCTGTTGTCGTGCTCGAACGGCTGGTGGACTTGGTGGTGGCTGGTGCTGCGCGTGATGGGCGGGCGGTTGTGGTGGGCGCGGATCATGGCCAGCTCTTGCGCCAGTTCGCGTTCGGCGTGGTAGCCGGTGCGCCACTTCTCGTGTTCATGGGCGAGCTGCCCGTTTGGTAGGGCGGTAATCGCGGGTGCTGCCGTCAGCTGCTCGATGGCACGTCGGGTGTCGGCGAGCCCGGCGTGCGTGTCAGTGACGGTGCGGTCGAGGTCGTGGAGGTGCTGCTCGGGGTTGTCGGTGTGCCCGAGTGAGCCGTAGTGAGCCTGACCGGCCCACCTCGATCGACGTGTCATCACAGGTCGTTCGCCGTCCGATCCTCCCCGGGGCCATCAATGAGTACTACCCGGCCGCGCGCGGTTGAGCGATGCGGTGACCTACATACCTGGTCATACCTGGTTATACTCTGGGCATGAAGACAGCGATCTCGGTGCCCGACGAAACCTTTGAGAAGGCCTCGCGTCGGGCACAGGAACTCGGCGTGAGCCGATCTGAGTTCTTCAGTAACGCGGCCACCCGCTACCTGGCCGAACTCGACGCGGAGTCGGTAACCGCTCAGATCAACCAGGCAGTAGATGCGCAGACCCCGGGCGATGATTCTGGGCCGGCTGCCGTCACGGTGGGGCGACGTGTTCTGGAAGGCAGCTCGGAGGAGTGGTGATCGAACGCGGGGCGATCTACTGGTCCGACCTGGGTTCACCAACGGGCTCACGACCAGCCAAGCGCCGACCCGTGCTCGTTGTCTCAGCCGATACCTACAACACCAGCAGGCTGGCCACATTGATCGCCGTCGTCATCACCTCGAACACCACCCTGGCCACGATGCCGGGCAACGTTTTCCTGCCTGCCAGCGCGAGCGGACTCCCGCACGACTCGGTCGTCAACGTCACCGCACTGGTGACGCTGAACAAGACCGACCTCGAGCAGCTCGCGGGCCGCGCTCCGCTGAGCTTGCTCCGCGAAATAGATCGCGGACTGAAGACATCACTCGGCCTGTAAATCCGCACATGAACTTGCGGGCCCAACTACCCAGGCCCGCTGCGATGAGGCCTTGTGCGTGCCGAAAACCTCATCCGCGCTGATCGGCCCTGGGTTCACCGGACGTGCCGTTCCTGGAATGATCTAGGGTTGCGGGTCTGCGCCTGGTCTAC
>JAYTRE010000142.1:0-8914 GCA_043746395.1 Pseudonocardiales bacterium | reverse complement strand
CGGACGGTGCCGGTCTCCGGGCCGAGGGGGCCACGCAGTTGGAAGATGGAGGTGCGGATGTGGCGGATGGTTTCGTCGAGATCGGACACGACCCGACTCAACCGGGTCGCCCGGCCATCGGGACCTAGGCCGGAGGCGACGCTCTGCACGGTGAGCCCGGCGGCGAACAGGCGCTGGATGACGTGGTCGTGCAGGTCTCGGGCGATGCGGTCGCGATCCTCGAGCAGCACCACGCGCTGTTGATCGGTACGGGCGTCGGCCAGCTCAAGGGCGACGGCGGCGTGGTTGGCGAAGGTGTTGGCCATGTCGAGGTCGACCTGGGCGAACCGGGGCCGGCCACGCAGCCGGCCGATCACCAGTGCCCCACGCACCCGCTGCGATCCACCGAGCGGCAGGATCATGACCGGCCCGACCGGCACTACCGCGGACAGGTGCAGCGTGTACCGCTGGTCTTCTCCTGCGTCGCCGATCAGCACTGGGCGGCCGTTGGCGAGCGCCAGCCCGACCAGGGTGTTCTCGATCGGATAGATCAGGGCGGTCAGCTCGTCGGCGCCTTCGCCGGCGGCGACTTCGACGATGAGGCGCTGCCCGTCCGCGGTGGGTAGGACGACGGTCACCACGTCGGCGTCAGCGATCTGACGTGCCTGCCGGGCGATCAGCCGTAGGGGTTCCTCCCCCTCCGGGGACAGTAACTGCCGGGTCACCTCGGCGGAGGCCTGCAGCCAGTCCTGTCGGTGCCGCGCCTGCTCGTACAGCCGGGCGTTCTCGATCGCTACGCCCGCGGTGGCTGCCAGGGCGCACACGAGTTCCTCGTCCTCGGCGGTGAATTGGCCACCGCCTTCCCGCTCGGTCAGGTACAGGTTGCCGAACACATCGTCGCGGACCCGGACCGGCACGCCGAGGAAACTGGTCATCGGCGGATGGTGGGCGGGGAAGCCGACCGAGCGCGGGTCGTCGGTTATCGTGCGCAGCCGGATGGGCCGCGGGTCGTCGATCAGCACACCGAGCAGCCCCTTACCTTTGGGCAGGTGGCCGATGCGTGCCGCGGTCTGCTCGTCGAGGCCTACGTGGACGAACTGCTCCAACCCGCCGCTGGCGGAGTCGATGACTCCTAGCGCCCCGTAGCGGGCGTGGGCCAGCTCGCAGGCGGCCTGCACTATCCGGCGCAACACCGCGGGTAGGGCGAGGTCGCCGACGATTGCCTGGTTGGCGCGCAGCAGCCCGTGAAGCCTGCCCTGCGCGGCCACCAGGTCTCGGGCACGGTCGATGAGCTCGTTGCGCAGTTCGGCGAGTTCCCGTTTCGAGCCGTCCGCAACCTGAGGGGCCGACGAGTTCTCCCGCGCCGACCCGGGGTCGTCGCTGTCACTCGAAGGCATGAACCCTCATCTCATCGGGCGGTGGGCTTGGCCTGGTTGCGTGCTCAGTGCGCCTCTTCGATCATGGACGCCAGCCGGCGACGGCGGGTCGCGGGTGTCGTCGGGGCCCGGCCGACACGCAGCAGCACGTGCGGGTGCATGCGCAGCTGCAGCTCCTGACGCAACTGCGCGTTGGTTGCCGCCACCTCGATGACCTGGGTGAGCGGACTGGCGGCGTAGCCCCGCCGGGTGATCTCGAGCAGCACGCGTTCCAATGCCTCCCCCGCGCGCAGCCAGGCTGCCGGGGTGTCGGCCAGGGTGCCGAGCAGCAGCAGGCACTGATCGGTGCCCGAGCGGGTCTCGGTGGGCGACCAGCCCATGCCGCGGGTGTCGAAGTCGCGGATCGGCAGAGCGTCGTGAGCGCCGGCGTCGACGTACGCCACCGCGGTCGCCGGTATGCCATCGAGGCGGCGCGGGTCATCGCTGGTCCAGGCCCGAAGTTCCGCCCGGTACGCGGGGTCAGCGTTCTCCAGCTCGTCGGCCCGGTGGCTGAGCCGAACCGCGGCCAGCCGATGCTCCGGCCGGTCGATCGAGACCAGTTCGGCGCCTTCCTCGCTCGCAGCGCTCACCAGTGCGTCCACGATGTCATCCGGCACCGGCTCGTCGGCAAAACGACGGCGATTGGTGCGGCGCAGCTCGACCACCGCGTCCAGCTCCCCGAGTGGCACGTGATCGACGCGGTGGTTCGGCAGCGTGAGCCGGGCAAGCAGGTTCGGCTGCACCGGATCGGGGAACAGGTCAACCGTCGCGGCGTACCCGGCCGCAGCCAGCGATACCCGGGCGTTGAGCACCGCGCACCCGCAGCTGACCAGCAGTTGCCGCCCGCTCGGGTCGAGTATCCGCAACCGCCGGCTCCAGTCGGCGTGAATCTCCAGGCTGTGCCCGCTCAGCACGAACCGCCACGGCTGGGTGTTGTGCACCGACGGCGCCATGGTGGCGCGCACGGCGGCCCGCCGGACGGCGTGAGCCAACCTAGGCTCGATCAAGGAGGTCATGGCGATTACCTGGTTTCGCGACGGTGAAGATCTGGCGATGCTGCGTCCCAGCATTGCTCGCGATATCGCTCAGGATCAGGGGCTAACGTCCCGCCCTGGCAATGAAGGTCACAGCTTCGGCCATCGCCACCTGGCCGGCGAGAGCCGGTCGGCCCGGAGCAGCGTGGGTGGCCGATGGCATCTGATCCGGGCCGAAGGGCCCTGCCGCATCGCTCGGCCGACGACCATGCTGACGGTGAGATGCCCTGGGAGGCCGCCATGTCAGATCACGAGAACTACCCCACCTCGCGTGACGGCGCCGCTCAGCTGGGCCGGACCGCTGATCGGTTCCAGTCGGCGCTCGAGCGCTATCTGTCCGCGGTTGCCCGCGACGATGAACCTGCCGCCGGTGGCAGCGATGCCGTCGACCGGGGCGAGCTGTACTGGAACATCGAGAACAACCTGGTGCGCGACGTCATGACCCGTTCCGTCGTCTCGGTCGGCGAGGATGCGCCGTTCAAGGAGATTGTCGACGCCCTGGCCGTGCATCGGATCAGCGCTGTCCCCGTTGTCGATGCCAGCCGCAAGGTGGTCGGCATCGTGTCCGAGTCGGATCTGCTTGCCAAGGTGGTTTCTGGCGGCGGACGTACGCGGCCGATCCGGGAGGGACACGCGACGAGACGCGGTGCACGGCGCAAGGCGCAGGCCGAGATCGCAGGTGAGCTGATGAGTGCGCCAGTGGTTACCGTGCACGAGGACGTGTCCGTCGTACACGCCGCGCGGAAGGCGGCGCTAGAACACGTCCGCCGGTTGCCGGTGGTGGATGCCGATGGCGTACTGGTCGGCATCGCGACTCGGTCCGACCTGCTCCGGGTCTTCCTCCGCGGAGATGCGGAGATCCGCGCCCACCTGGTCGACGCGGTCCTCGCGCACCAGTTCCTGCTGGACGTCTCCGCGATCGAGGTCACGGTGCTCGCCGGTGTCGTGACGCTCACCGGTCAGGTCGAGCGACGGATCGTCATCGCGCCCCTGCTGGACGCGGTTCGGGCGACAGCAGGGGTCGTCGGTGTGCACGACGAGCTGACGTACCGCGTCGATGACACGTTCCAGCCGCCGCCAAGGTACCCGCTGTACTGACGACGCGCGCGCCTAACCGTCGCGCGGGGCGACCGACCATGACTGCGCCCGGCCGCTCGCTGTACGTCTGGTAGTACGCCGAGACGCGTCTGGTAGTACGCCGAGACGCCGAGCGGACTGAGTGATCGCTCGTCTGGCGGTTAGCCCGCGGTCAACCCGTGTGGCTGGGCACGACCGCCACTGGGCAGCTCGCGTGATGCAGGACGCCCTGACTTACCGAGCCGAGCAGCGTGCCGGCAAGTGCATGCCGGCCCCGGCTGCCCACGACCAGCAGGTACTGTGCCGCTGACTCGGCCACCAGACCGGATACCGGATGCTCGCGGACGACAGAACTGTGCACCTCGACGTCGGGATACTGCTCGTTCCAACCCGCCATGGCCTCGGCCAACCAGACCGCTGCCCGCTGCGGTGGCGGCGGCTCCGGGCGCCATTGCATCGACGCCAACAGATCCGGACGCCAGCACAACACGGCGCGTAAGGGAACGCCGTGCCGACTGGCGTGAGCGAATCCGAACTCGAGCACCGCGCGCGAGGCGTCAGTGCCGTCCACACCGACGACGACCCCGGCGTGCTCAACCGGATCACCAGCAGGCCCACGCACGACGACGACCGGACAGGCCGCCCGCGCGGCCGCCCCTGCACCCACCGAACCGAGAACGGCCGAACCCAACGCCTCCAGGTGCCGCGAGCCCAGCACCACCAGCGCCGCGTGCGCGGACTCGGCGACAAGGACGGGCACTGCGTCGCCGTCGATCGCCTCCCCGCTCACCTCGACACCGGCAGCCAACTCGGCGGCGTGCTCGATCGCGGTCGCGATCAGCTGCTCGGCGACCTTGCGGTTGTAGTCCAGATCAACTTCCGGAGCGCCGACATAGGGCGCGCTCCAACCGTAGCCGGGCACCCACCGGTACACGCACACCAGCCGCACCGGAGCGTGCCGGGCACCGGCGTCATCGATCGCCCACCGCAGCGCCGCATCGGCGCCAGGCGAGTCATCCACGCCGACGATGACGGTGCGCTCGTGAACTGACATTGCCTCTCCTCGCTCAGCCGCGACCGAGTCCACCGCGGCCCGGATGAAGTGGCTCGCGGCGGACGTGTCGCCCACTGCACGATCCTTCCCCCAGCCGTGTGCGTGATCCAGAGCCGTTGGTCCCAACCTCAACAATGCTGTGCCAGCGCCGCCTGGTCGGTCGGCCTGCGGGCCGTGATCATCTCGGTCACGGCCCGCCCAACACCGTCGAGCTACAGTGCCCAGCGGTGCCGGTGGACGAACGGCAGCCGTGCCCAGAACCGACCCAACCCCCAGGTGCTGCCGGCGTAGGTAAGCGCCAGTACGACCATCACGATGCCGTAGACGAAGTGGTAGTCGGCGAACGGATTGGGCGACCCGGTGAGAGCACCTTTGCTGGTGTGCTGTGCGAGCGGGAACTCGGCAAGCCACATCAACGCCAGCATCAACACGCCGGACCCAGCTGCGATGCGGACCGCGACGCCGGCGATGAGCGCGACGCCGATCCCGAGCAGACCGAGCATGAACAGCACGTTGGCCCACCAACTGCCTGCGATCGAGTGGAACCAAGACTGGAACGGGCCCACCTGGACGGATGTGAGGAACCCCTTGGTCGGCGAGCCGCCATTGATCCAGGCCTTCGCCGTCGATGTCGCATAGTGCAGTCCGAAGGTCTTGTCCAGGAATGCCCACAGGAATACGAATCCCGAGACCACACGCAGAACCGCAAGAGCCTTCGCTGCGGTTGAGGTCATCATCGAACCACTGACCTCGGCCAGCTCCGGGTTACCCGGTCCGGCCTGGTGTGAACGATGCAGTGTCATTTCTGCCTCCTTGAACGACCTGCAGGACTGTGACAGTCACAGCATCGCGTCCAAGCGGGGTCACCTCCAGAGTCGAACAGACCATCCTGGTCAGGACCAAAGCCATCCCAACCGCCGCAGCGAGCCGCGTGGGACGAACCAGAGCGCGCCAATCAGCGGTAGGGCACGGCAGGCCATCTCCCGATGGGGCCGGGCGGGTCGCCTACCGGCGACGCGCTGCGCGGCTCAACTGACATCGAGCTCGGCAAACATTCCCATCGCGTAGTGGCCGGGCCGGTTGCAGATCAGCTCGTAGCGGCCCGGGACGAGGGTCAGGGTCGTCCATCCGGTGCCGCCGGGCGCGATCCCGGAACCAGATCCAGCTCCGCACGTTCGCGATGCTTCGCCAAGGCCGCCCTGCTCGCTGACCTGGCCGTGCGAGCCGACGCGACGCAGACCGATGGGCTGGTCGGCGGCAAGCGGGAGGACAAGCAGTTCGTGGCGCAGCATGCCGGTGTTCGTGACACGAAGCGACACCTGCCCGGCCGGCACGCCCGCCGGAGTCAGCAGTACCCGTGCCATCCCCGCCACGTCCGGGCCGAGCCGGCCGCCCATCATCATGGCGCCCATGTCGGTCAGCGTGACTGCGACGACCGAGCCGGGCAGCGCGGGTGCGGCACACGAGGCGCGCAGCACGTTCCACGGGGCGGGCCAACCCATCGGCCCGATGCTGGCCGCGGCGGCCAGCCCCCCGCTGACGAGGACCGCAGCCGCGACCGCCGCGAGGATCACAGCGGACCGGCGATCGATGAAGCCGCTCCGCTCGGTGAGCAGCGCGAGACGGGCGCGGTAATCCAGCTCGCCGACGTCGCCTCGAGCCCGCCGATCCTGCAAGATCCGCACCGCTTCGCCACGGCGGGACCCGCCAAGCTGACGCAGCCCTGCCACCAGGACAAGCACAGCGGCAACCACCACCGCCCCGAGCGCAAGCAGCACCCACAGCCAACCGGACAACTCGATCCTCCTATCGCCGAGATCCCCGCACGGCCCACGTGTTGCCAACAGCCTATCTCTCTGTTATCTATAGATCTATGGAATTACCGTCTCGTGAGAGCGGCCGGGGCAACGTGTACGAGCAACTGGCCCGGATCGGCAAGGTGGTCATGCACCCCAAGCGCATCGAGCTGTTGGAGCTGCTGTGCCAGGGTGAGCGTGGCGTGGAGGCGTTGGCCGCAGCCAGTGGACTGAAGCTCACGACGGCCTCGGCGCACCTGCAGGTGATGCGCCACGCGCGGCTGGTGGAGACCCGCAGGGAAGCCACCCGGGTCTACTACCGGGTAGCGGGGGAAGAGGTCTGCCGCTTCGTCAGCGCGCTCGGCGAGTTGGCCCGGGCCCGCCTGGCCGAGGTGGAACAGATCCTGCGGCAGCTCGGCACCGCAGCCCCCGGCACCGAGCGGGTCACCCGCGCCGAGCTGCTGGCGCGGGTACGTGCTGGCGACGTGGTCGTGCTTGATGTGCGCCCGGCGGAGGAGTACGGGTCCGGTCACATCCCCGGCGCGCTCTCGCTGCCGTTGGAACATCTGGAGGCGCGCCTGGACGAGTTCGATCCCGCGGTCGCGTTCGTCGCGTACTGCCGTGGTCCGCTGTGTCTGCTCGCCCCTGAGGCGGTGGCTACTCTGCGCCGACGCGGCCGGCTGGCGCGCTGCCTCGAAGATGGCATGCCCGAATGGCGCCAAGCCGGGCTGCCCGTGGCGGTCGGTCTGGCGGCAGGCACGGAGTCCACCCCGTGAAGGTTCTCGTCATCCTCAACGACCCTCCCTACGGCACGGAGCGCTCCTACAACGGACTGCGGCTGGCCGGTGCGCTGTCCCGGCGGGAGGGGGTCGAGGTCCGCACCTTCCTCTTCGGTGACGCGGTGGGCTGTGCACTGGCCAACCAGAAGGTGCCCGACGGCTACTACCACCTGGACCGGATGGTCACCGCGGTGATCCGCCACGGCGGTGAGGTCGGCTGCTGCGGAACGTGCATGGACGCCCGTGCCTTCACCGACGCCGCACTGATCGACGGCGCCCGGCGCTCGACGATGGAGGAGGTGACCGAGTGGACGCTGTGGGCCGACAAGGTCGTGAGCTTCTGAGGACGACGCGATGAGCACCAGCCGGGTGCGGATCGTCATCGTGGGTGGTTCCTTCGGCGGGCTGACCACCGCCTACGAGTTGCGCCGCCGCCTGGACCCCGAACGCGCCGAGATCACCCTGATCTCGAAGGAGGAACGGTTCACCTTCGTGCCCTCGCTCACCTGGGTGGCCGTCGGCGCACGCACCGTTGCCCAGATCTCCTTCGACCTCGGCCCACCGCTCGCCCGCAGGCAGGTGCGCTTCGCGCACGACACCGTGCTCAGCATCGACACCGAAAACAAGCTCGTGCGGACCACGCGGGCCGAGCACCCCTACGACTACCTCGTCCTGGCCACCGGACACCGCAGCGCCAACGAGGCCGTGGCGGGCCTCGGCCCCTTCGACGGCCCGGGGCACTCACCGATGTCGGCCCCGGAAGCCCAACAACTCGCCGACGCGATCCGCGGTCTGCTGCAGGAGCCCGGCCCGGTCGTGGTCGGTGCCGCGCCCGGCGCGAGCTGCATCGGACCAGCCTACGAACTGATCTTCGAACTCGACCACCTGCTCCGGCGCCGCCGGCTGCGCCACCTCGTGCCGATGACCTTCCTCACCCCCGAGCCCTACCTCGGGCACATGGGCATGGGCGGCGTGGGCAAGATCCGCCAACTGCTCGAAGGTGAACTCGAGGAACGCGACATCACCTACCACACCTCAGCGGCCATCACGAAGATCACCGCCGACACGGTAGAGGCGGCCGGCGGCGGCACCACGCCATCGGCGCTGTCCATCATCATCCCGCCGCTCGCCGGGGTCGCTGCCATAGCGGGAAGCCCCGGACTCGCGAACCCCAAAGGGTTCGTTCCCGTCGACGCCCACTACCGCCACCAGTCCGCCGACGGCGTCTACGCCGTGGGGGTTGCCGTCGCCTTCCCGCCGGTCGAGGAAACTGCCGTGCCTGTCAACTTCCCGAAGACCGGTCACATGACCCAGCAGATGGCGCAACTCACCGCCCGCGACATCGCCGCCCGCCTCGCCGGAGGCGAGGCGCCCAGCGCCGAGCTGTCCGCCCGCTGCGTGCTCGATCTCGGTGACCGCGGCGCCTACCTCGCCGTCGACCCGGTCCGGCCGCCGCGGAACAAGATCCCGACCGTGTCCGAGGGACGCCGCTGGCTGCTGGCCAAACGCGCGTTCGAACGTGCCTACCTGTGGCATGCCCGGCACGGACGGCTCATGCCGACCACGCTCGGGTGGTGACCCGCACGTCATGCGCGCGCAGCAGCCGTCAGGTTCCGGTGTCGGGTCGGCAGTTTTGCCTGCGTGGACGTCGGTGCTGGCCGTCGTCGCGCACCCCGACGATGAGTCTTTCGGTCTTGGCGCGATCCTGGACGCGTTTACCAGCACCGCAAGCAGCGTGTCGGTGCTGTGCCTGACCCACGGTGAAGCGTCCACGCTGCAC
>JAYTRE010000141.1:0-1911 GCA_043746395.1 Pseudonocardiales bacterium | reverse complement strand
GGCTCGAAGGAGGAGATGGCGAAGATCGGGCTCATCGTGGATGCGCTGCAGATCCAGTCGATCGACGACGGTGGCCTGGGCTACATCAAGGCGATGGCGGCCCCGCACAATGCAGCGATCCAGCAGGCCGCGCAGATTGCTCAGGCGGCGGCCGACCAGGCCGCTGCGGAGGCCCAGCAGCAGTCGTTGCGCAATCAGGCTCAGTATGAGCGAGACACCGCCGTCACGCGGGCCGGCTACGAGGCCGAGACGCAAACCGCGCAGCAGAAGGCGGCGCAGGCCGGGCCACTGGCCCAGGCGCAGGCCCAGCAGCAGGTGATCGATGAGCAGACCAAACTCGCGCAGCGTCAGGCGGAGTTGCGTCAGCAACAGCTCGTGTCAGAGGTCGTCAAGCCGGCCGAGGCCGAGGCCGAACGCGTGCGCATTCTCGCCAAGGCTGATGCCGAGCGCACCCAGATCCTGGCGGCGGCAGCGGCGTCGAGCAATCGCGTGGCACTAGACCAGTTGCTCATCGAGCAGCTTCCGTTGATTGTGGAAAAGGCGGCCGGCGGTCTGGCGAACGCTAACGTGACACTGTTGAACGGCGCAGATGGCTTGTCCGAGATCGTCTCCGGTCTTGTCGGCCAGGGACTCGCGATCTTCGACTCGTTGCGCTACAACGTCGGTGCCGAAAAGGATGCCAGGCCTGCGATCCAACGTGGAGCTCCGGCCGAAGCCGACCCCGCCCCTTGATTGCACCGGCCATGATTTCCGATCTGGTACATCCACCGAAGGCTCGTGCTGGTGACAAGGTGGCGGTGGTGTCGCCGTCGTTCGCGGCGCCGGGGGTAGCGCCAGCAGTGCACGAGCAGGCGATGCGCCGTCTCACGGAGATCACCGGCCTCGTCCCGGTCGAGTTCCCGACGACCCGCCGAGTCGGTGCGAGCCCGCGGGACCGGGCCGCTGACCTGAATGCGGCATTCGCCGACCCGGAGATCCGGGCCGTCCTCGCGACGATTGGCGGGGAGGACCAGATCCAGGTCGTACCGCACCTGAACCCGGAGCTCGTGCGGGCGGACCCCAAGCCGTTCTGCGGCTACAGCGACAACACGAACCTGTTGTCCTGGCTGTGGACGCATGGCGTTGCCGGGTTCTACGGCGGCTCCACCCAGGTGCAGCTGGGTCCGGGTCCCGCAGTCGACCCCGGTCACCGTGCGGCGCTTCGAGCGGCCCTGTTGACCGGCGAGCGACTTGAGATCACCGATCCCGGCGAGTCCGAAGACAGCGGCAGGGACTGGGCCGATCCAGCGGCGCTCACCGAGTACGGCGAGCGTGAGCCGACCGAACCTTGGGCCTGGGCTGGCCCTGCCGCCAGCGCGACCGGCCGCACCTGGGGCGGGTGTATCGAGGTCGTCCAATGGATCCTCACTGCCGGGCGTTTCCCGCAAGAGCCGGCGGCGCTCGATGGCGCAGTGCTCATGCTGGAGAGCAGCGAGGAGCTCATTCCGGCCCGCGAGTTCGGCTGGATCCTGCGATCCCTCGGCGAGCGAGGACTGCTCGCGGCCGTCGCTGCGGTGCTCGTCGCGCGGCCCCCAGCGTCGAGTCTCGGCACGCAGCCGTCCGCCGCAGTACGCGCGGCATACCGCGCCGAGCAGCGTGACGTCGCGATCGAGGTCATCGACCGGTACAACCCCGATGCGGTCATCTGCGTCGGCGTCCCCTTCGGACACACTCGACCGCAGTGGCTCCTGCCCTACGGCGGGCAGGTAACCGTCGATGGGTCCACGCGCGTGGTCTGGGCCGACTACTCCTGAAGTCCGGCGGACGCCCTTGGCCGGCCGCTCAGCACGGAGCGCTCCGTCGAGATTGGCGACCGACCTCGATCGGCACGCACGCTCAATTGCCTGCGGCCGCGTGCCGAGGAATCACGCC
>JAYTRE010000140.1:0-5979 GCA_043746395.1 Pseudonocardiales bacterium | reverse complement strand
GTGATCGGACCGAGTTCGAGCGCGGGGTGTCCGAGGATCAACCGCAGCAGTTCACCGCCGGCGTATCCCGAGGCGCCCGCGACCGCAACCTTCACCATGCCGGCAAGTATACGCATATCCGCATACACTTTAGTCACTCTTCAGGTTGTCTTAGCCATCGCAAAATGGGGCGCGGGGGACTCCACCGACAGGGTGAGGCCGCCGGCCCAGAACCGCGATCGAATCCGACCCGAAGGATCGCGAGTGGCAACGCATGCCCGCAGGCGCTGGACCCTCAGCCATCGACGCCCAGGGGTGTCTCGGGGTCGTCATTGCCTCCCCTGGCTCCTCACGCCCGTCCTCGCCGCCACCCTGCTGGCAGTTGGCGTGCTACCGATGGCCGACCTTGCCGTCCGCCAGTGGGCACCCGTGGCCCTACCAGTTACGGAGCCGCTGGCCGCGACCGTCATCGGCTCGGACACCCCGCCGCAACCGGCGGGAAACTCTCGGGCAAAGCCGGTTGCCAACCGGATGAGAGCCCCTCGTAGGAAATCACCAGTTGCCAAGGCACGGGCGTTGGTCGCTACGACGCCGATCAGGCAGGTAGCGGCGGTGGCTCTGTACCGAACCGCTCCCACGGCCGCTCGGACCGACCCCACCCCGATCAGTTCAGGTGGCCTCACCGGGTCCATCGACGTGGCTCGCCTGAACCAGGCCGCGATCGACGCTTGTGGACCGGCCGTTCTGCGGTCGGGTCCGCTGCCGGGCCTGGGATCCGGGACTTCCTGGCTGGCTGGCCACGACTTCTGCGGGTTCGACACGTGGAACCACCTGCCCATCGGCGCGCTGCTCACCATTCACGACGCCACCGGCACGTTTAACGGCGCTTCGTCTTTGAGCGGGGTGGCGTGAGCGGTTGAGGCTCGTGGCCTCGACATGCTGGTGGTTCTCACACCTTCCATCAGAAGAGGCCACGAGCCATGTCTGACCGTACGTCGTTGTTGTTCGCCTTGCCCGGGTTCCGGGTCCTGGATGTCAGTGTCGGCCCGGTTGGGGGCCGCCAGGTGCTGGCCGAGAGCGTCGAGACTGAGGGTGGCTGCCCGTCGTGTGGGGTGGTGTCCTCGCTGGTGAAGGACCGGCCGGTGTGCCGGGTCAAGGACCTGCAGCATGGTGTGGTGGCGTTGCGGGTGTCGGTACGTAAGCGCCGGTTCGTCTGCGCCGAACAGCTGTGCGCGCGCAGGTCGTTCACTCGGGTCTGTGACCAGCTGCCGGCACGGGCCCGGCTGACGGCCCGGCTGCGGACCAAGGTCGCCGCGGTGGTGGTGACCACCAACCGGGCGGTCTCTGAGGTCGGCGCCGAGTACGACCTGGCGCGGGCCACCGTGCACCGGATCCTGGTCGCCGCGGCTGTGGTCCTACTCGCCCCGCCCGAGCTGACCACGACGATCGGGATCGGTGAGACCCGGACCCGGCGGGTCCGCTGGGTCCTGGTCGACACCGTGTGGCGGCGAAGTGATCCGTGGATGACCTCGATCGTCGACCAGGATCCGGCTGGCCCGGGCGGGGTCATCGGGCTGGCACCAGGACGAACCGGGGCGTGTGTGGTGGCCTGGTTGGCGTTGCAGAGCAAGGAGTTCCGCGACGACATCGCGGTGGTGGCGATCGACCCATCCGCCCCATACACGGCTGGGATCCGCCGGGCCCTACCCAATGCCGTGATCGTCTTGGATCACTTCCACCCTGGTGCTCTTGGCCAACCAGGTGGTCACCGAAGTCCGCCGACGAGCCGCTCGTGACCAGCACGGACACCGCGGTCGGGCCACCGATGCGGCGTCGGCGCACCGCCGGCTGCTGCTACGCGCCGGGGACACCCTGGGCCCGAAAGCGTTGGCCCGGCTGACCAAGACCCTGCGCACTGACGACCCGACCGACGAGATCGGCGCCGCCTGGGCGATCAAGGAGCTGCTGCGCCAGTTGCTGGCAGCGCATGGACCCACCAGTTACAGCAGGAGCGGCACCGCGCACCTGCGGACCCGGTTCCTGACCGCGTGCGTTGACGCGGACATGCCCGAGACGACCCGCCTGGCGGCCACGATCGAACGCTGGTGGCCCGAGAGTGGCCTGCGGGTTCAGGAACCAGACCAACTACGAAAGGCGCATCATGATGCACAACGCGACCCGCCGGGCCGCGTGAACCACCAACGGTCGAGGTCAACCTCGCGCAAAGTTGAAGAGCCAATCCGGCTCGCTGGACGGCATCAGCGCCTCCGCCGCCCTAACGTCACCTAGGAGCGTCGTGCGCATCCTGTTCAGCTGCCACGGTGCCTACGGGCACTTCCACCCGATCGCCCCGATGGCGTTGGTCGCACAGGAGCAAGGGCACGACGTCGTCATCGCGACCGGCCCAGACCTGGTCGACTGGGTTGCCGCCTGTGGGCTTCGCGCCGAGCCCGTCGGCCTCCGCTCCAAGGGTTATGCGGCACGCGTCGCGGCGCTCCCCGACGAGGACCGCCCGCTCGCCATGTTCCACCGCTTCTCCACCATCGCCGTTCCGCCGGTGCTCGCCGGCCTGCTGGAGCTCGCGATGTCGTGGGCCCCCGACATCGTCGTCCACGAGGAAGGCGAATATGCCGCCCCGCTCTTCGCCGCGCTCCAGAAGATCCCTTGCGTGACCCACAGTTGGGCGGCGCCAGCCCGGCCCGAGAAGGAGCGCGAGGTCTACCGGGGCCTGCTGGCGCCGATCTGGGCCGCTCATGGACTGGCGGAGGCGCGAACATCCGGCTCCACCTACCTCGACTCGTGCCCGCCCTCCTATCAGTGGCAGGAGATCGCGTCCGTCCCGGGCGTAGTGCCGACGCGGCCTGTCCTGTTCGACGGCCCGCCGGCGTCCACCCCGCCGTGGTTAGTCGCCCTGCCACGGCCTGCCGCGTACATCACGCTGGGGACGGTAGCGGCCTTCAGCCGGCCGGACGTCCTGCGCGCCGCCGTCGAGGCCATCGAGCCGCTGGTCGCTGCGGTCGTCGTGACGACGGGCCCCAACGCGCCCGACTCCGTAGAGATCCGGTCGCCGCGCGTCCACGTGGTCGACTACCTGCCCCAGTCGCAGATTCTCCCGATCGTCGATCTGGTTGTGTCCCACGGTGGGGCTGGCACCACGCTGGGCGCGGTGGCGCACGGGCTCCCCCACCTGGTGATGCCCGGCGCGGCACCCAGCCAACAACGCAACGCCCAGCGGACGGAAGACCTGGGCCTCGGGATCGCCGTCGCGCGCGACGGCGACACCGCCCAGCTCCGGTCCGCCGCTCAGCAGCTCCTCATCGACCCCTCCTACCGAGCGGCCGGAGCCGCTGCCCGGTCCGGCTTGGCCCAGATGCCCTCTATCGAGGAAAGCGTTCGCCTCCTCGAGCAACTCGCATCCGGTTGACGCCTACGCGGCCGCAGGTAACGCCGCCTATCAGCGGCTACCCGCATCACGGACGCCTCGTCTTGCTGACAGCCTTGCGGATCGCAGATGTGGGGCGCAGGCGTACCAAGACCATCTCGTCAGTAAGCCGAGGATGTCCCGAGTCTCGTGGAACTTGGGTGGCGATCCGGTCTGAACTCTATGCGGCGGCTCCGACAGTTTCGGGGGTCTCGGCTGTCGTGTCGGGGTGCGCGTGTCGGTGCAGTGCGGCGACGAGCTGGGGCATCTGCTTGTAGCCCTTGATGCGTCGGAAGGATCGTTCGGCGTTGAGCATCCCCGCGGCGGTCCAGCGCAGCACCATGTGTCCGTCGTGCCAGCGGGTTACGTTCCGGTTCGTGGTCCGGGCGATGCTGATCGATCAAGCAGATCAAGCGAGTGGCCTGCGGGTTCAGGAACCAGACCAACTACGAAAGGCGCATCATGATGCACAACGCGACCCGCCGGGCCGCGTTGTGCATCAACGGTCGAGGTCAACCCCGCGCAAAGTTGAAGAGCCCGTTTAACTACCGCATCGACGACCGGATCCTGCTGGCTCAGCAAGGCGGATTCGCCTACGGAATCGTGAGTCACAACCTCATGTTGCGGACCTGTACCAAAGCCGGCACCTCAATGACCTATGCGGACCTGGTGAACTGAGCCGGGAATCCCGGGTAGGCAATGGCTGCCACCCGGTACCTCCGGACCTCGGCTCAACCCTTCGCGTAGTTGCTCGCGCCCCACCAGTCGACAAGGACCACCGGTTCGTCGCCGACCACCCAAGCATCGTGGCCATGTGGCAGAGCTGTTACTTCGCCCGGCCCGACGTCGAAGATCGTTCCGTCGGCCATTGAGACTCGCAGGTTGCCACTAACGTGGTACTGGAAGTGCGGTGCTTCGCAAAGTTCGGTACCGGCGATCGGCCGAACGTGCTCGGACCAACGCCAACCGGGCTGCAGCGTCAGCCGCCCGATCTCGCTTCCGCCGATATGCAACAGGTCCACCTGGCCGCGTTCGAATGTGCGCGTTTCGTCTGGTGTCGAGAAACTCTTCTGTTCCGCGCCCGCTTCGACGGTCGGACCGGAATGATCATGCGCTGCTGCGCTCATGTTCGTCTCCTGCTCAATGGTCCCCCGGTCGGGGACTCCAGGTTCGACCCGAGAGGTTGCAGCGGATTTGCAGCGGGCCGCTGCGGAACTGCAAATGCTGAGAGCCCACCTGGCACTCTCTAGCGAACGTCGGTGTGATGGCGTCGCGCCACCACAAGGTCTTTGATGACCTACGTGCAGACCATCGCGATCCGACTCCTGGGCGACCTGGGCCAACTCGACATCGACGATCTGCCGATTTCAGCCCTCGGGAGCCGGAAAGCCCGCGCTTTGATCTGGTTGCTGGCACTTGGCCGGGGGGCATTCGTGCCGGCCGACGTGATCGTCGATTCGTTGTGGCCGCTGGATCCGCCGGCCCGGCCGGCAGATCAAGTGGCGGTCCTCGTCAGTCGATTACGAGCCGTCCTGGGCCGGGACCGCATCGAACACGGGGATGGCGGCTACCGGCTCCGCTACGACTGGTTGGACGTCGACGAAGTTGAGGCCCTGACTGCCGAGACCGAACGCCGGCGCAGCGCTGGGAATCGCGCAGGTGCCGCGGCCGCGGCTCGCGTAGCGGTGTCCCTGTTGCGCGCCTCGCCGAGCGGTCCTGGACTTGCCGGCTCCTGGGCCACGTCGCAGTTGAATTCCGTCGAACGACTCGTTGAACGCGCCCGTCGCAGCGCCGCAGATGCATTTCTCGAAGCAGGCTCCTGGTTGGAGGCCGCCGACGCGGCGGCGGAGTCGATCTCAAGAGACCCGTACGACGAACATGCGCTGCGAACCGCGATGCGCGCCAACGTCGCGGCCGGTCGGCCAGCAACCGCACTGGCGATCTTCGCCACGGCACGGGAGAGGTTGATTGAGGAGCTCGGTGCGGATCCGTCAACCGAAACGCAGGAGCTTCACACCGCCATCCTTCGGGGCGACAGCGCCCGCAGCGCTTCGGTCCCGCTGGCGACTGCGCCGGGCCCGATGTTGGTCGGTCGAACGCCTGAATTAGCCGAGTTGGATGCGGCGGCGGAGCGGGTCCTTGAGTCGATGGTGCAGGTCATCCTGATCGAAGGAGAAGCCGGCATCGGAAAGACCAGTCTCATCCGCCATTGGGCGACCGGTCGGACCGCGACGGACGTCGTGTTGTTCGGTTCTTGCAGTGAGCTCGGCCGATCTGCTTCCCTTGATCCTTTGCTGCACGTCTTGGGGGAACACCTGAGAGCCGGCGACGACGCTCGCCGACGCGACGTGCTGGGACCCGAATGGCCGCTGCTCGCCCCACTGCTCGGTCTGGCACCGGCCTCTTCGCTCCCGCCGATGCTTTCCGATGGCGTAATGGGCCCGACTTTGCTATACCTCGCGCTCACCGCGGCGGTGGCCCGCCTGCCTAGTTCAGGAATTGTGATTCTTGTCCTGGACGACGCCCACCGAATCGGGTCCGCACTCGCGGATTGGCTCAGATTCGTCCGCGATCGAAGG
>JAYTRE010000139.1:0-23243 GCA_043746395.1 Pseudonocardiales bacterium | reverse complement strand
TGCGTGGCCACCGGGATCTTGTTGCGGCTCATCGGGATGACGTCGCCGGCGGTGAGGTACGGCCCGTTCTTGTTCGGCGGTACCAGGTTGACGTACTGCTCGCCGATCACCGAGCGGTCGCTGACCTGCGCGTAGGCGCTCGACGCGATCTCGGGGCTGCGACAGTTGTCGAGCGCAAGGTCGACGCGGACCCCGTTCGGGATCAGCCGCAGCTGGCCGACGCGGCCGACGGTGACCCCGCGGTCAGTCACCTCGGCGCCGGTGAAGATGCCACCGGAGTCGGGGAAATCGGCGCTGACCGTGCAGGCGTGCGAGCCGAAGAGTCCCTTCGTCAAGCCCACGTACTCGGCGCTGACGTAGGAAACCCCGACGAGGGTGAGGATGACGAACAGGATCAACTGGATCTTCGTCGAGCGTCTCAGCATGGTTCAGCCACCACTCGCGCCGGGGAGGAAGACGCCGCCGAGCGGCCTGTTCAGGGCGGCGTTGACCGACGCCGAGCCGGTCGTGGGCAGTTGCGTTGCCCCTGCCGACGCCGGCTTGGGCAGGCCACAGAGCGGACCGCCGCTGATGCCGCAGAGCTCGTCGGTGAGGTTCAGGTTCAGGATCATGTCGAGGTTCGCGTAGTCGCCCTTGACGAACTCGAGCGTCTTGCCGAGCGGGAACGGGAAGGTGCCCGCGATCTTCAGGGCGTTCGGGATCGCGGCACTGGCGGCGTTGAGCGCCACCAGCACCGGGTCGAGGTTGCGCAGCGAGGAGACCAGCGTCGTCTGGCTGGCGTTGATCACGCGCGTGGCCACGTTGCCGAGGTTGGCCAGGCTCTGCAGCATCGTGACGATCTTGGTCTTCTCGTCGGCGAGAATCTGCAGGCCCTTGGGCATCGTGTCCAGCGTGTTGATGATCGTCTGCCGCTGCTTGTTCAGGGTGACGGCCAGCGTGTTGAGGCTCACCAGCGAGTTGGTGATGTCGTTCTTGCGCGCGTCGAGGGCCTGGGTGAACGTGTTCAGCTGGGTGAGCAGGTCGCGAACGGTGCTCTGCCTGCCGCGGAAAGCGTTGTTGAGTTCAGTGGTGATCGTCCTGAGCTGGGCCAGGCCGCCCTCGTTGAGCAGCAGCGAGAGGGCTCCCAGCACCTGCTCGACCTCAGGTGCGGTGTCGGTGCGCGTGATGGGGATCGACGCGCCGTTGCTCAGGCGTCCCTGCGCTGGGCCGGTGGGCTGGTCCAGCGAGACGTACTTCTCACCTAGCAGGGAGGTCATCTGGACGGCCGCGCGGGCGTTGGCCGGGAGGTCGACGCTGCCGTTGACCTCCACCCTGACCTTGGCCGTCCAGGCGCTGGTGGTGGGATCGCCGGTCGGGTCGCTGGGCCTGCTGAGCGAGATCGCCACGACCTTGCCCACCGCGACGTCGTTGACCTTCACCGCCGACTGGGGCACCAGGTCGAGGACGTCGCGGAAGTAGATGGTGACCTCGAAGGGGTGACTGCCAACATTGGCGCCGCCGGGGAGATTAGCGCTGTAGAGCCCGTGGAACCCGCAGCCCGTCAGCAGCACCGGGGCGGCCAGCAGGCCGGCCACCGCCGTCCTGGTTCGCGTTGTCCTGGCCATCAGCTCGCCCCCGGCAGGCTGGGCAAGGTGCTCGCGAGGCCGCCGATAACCGGCAGGCTGCTCAGGCCGCCGGACCCGGCCACGGTCTTGCAGGCGCTGATGATCGCTGGCGGCACCAGGTTGCCGGTGAGCTGGCCCAGGCTGTTCAGTGCGCCACAGACCTGGAGGGGATCGGCCAGCGAGCCGACGTTGCCGCGGGTGGCCTGCACCCCGGTCGAGTTGGGCGGCGCCTGGTAGGTGTGGACGACGTTGGCCAGGGCGACCGGAGCGACGGAGAGGATCTCGTCGAGCGCCGCCTGCTCCTTGACCAGGATCCCGGTGAACGTTTTCAGCCCGAGCACGTCGGTATGGAACTTGCCGGCGTTGTCTCTGACGAATCCGGCCACCGAATCCAGGGCGAGCGAGAGGTTGTGCAGCGCCGCACCGAGGTCGGCGCGTTCGTTGGCGAGGTCGCCGGCCACCTGGGCCAGCTGGTTCTCGAAGTGCCGCACCTGCACGTCGCTGTTGGCCAGCGTCTTGGTGAACTCGCGCAGATGCGCCACGGTGGCGAACAGGTCGCCGCGCCCGTTGGCGAGGGTGGTGGCGGCGGCCGACAGCGCTTGGATGCTGTTACCCAGCGCCGCACCGTTGCCCTGCAAGTTCGCCGCAGCCACGTCGACCAAGGTCTTGAGGGCGCCGTTCTTGTTCGCACCGTTGGGGCCGAGGGACACCGACAGCTTGTTGACGGCCGCATAGATGGCGTCGAGCTCGGCCGGTGAGCTCGTCTGGTCGAGCGGAATGGCCGCGCCGCTGGCCAGGACCGGTCCGGTTCCGGGATACACCGGCGTGAGCTGGATGTAGCGGTCGCTGACGAGAGAGTTCGCGACGATGACGGCGCTCGCGTTCTTGGGCACCGGGTACTTGGCGGCGTAGTTCATTTGGATCTTGACGGACGCCCCGTCGGGGGTCACCGCGGTGACCTGGCCGACCTGGATGCCGAGGATGCGCACCGGAGTACCCGGGTAGACGCCGACGCCCGACGTGAAGTACGCGGTGACGGTCTTGTGCGCCGTGCCGCCGAAGAAGTAGAAGTACCCCGCGCCGACCACCACCGCGGCGATGACCGCGGTGGCGATCGTGCGCACCGTCGAGGCTGACAACCGCTTCATCAGTGGCACGTCCCGTCGTCGGAGCCGAGGGCGAGCATGCTCGCCAGACCGGTGCCGCTGAGGTTGCAGACGTAGTTGTCGAACCAGCGGCCGTTGCCGACCACGTTGTTGAAGACCCGGTAGAACGGCGCGAGCAGCGCCAGGCCGCGATCCAGGCTGTCCTGGTTGTCCTGCACGATCTGCAGGACGTTGTGCAGGTTGTCGAGCATCGGGCCGAGGGTCTTCTGGTTGTCGCTGACCATGCCCTGCAGCTGGACGGCCAGGGCGGTCGTGTTCACCAGCAGGGAGTGGATGGCGTCGCGGCGGGCATTGAGCTCGTCGAGCAGCAGCCCGCCCTGGTTGAGCAGGTCCGCCAGCGCCTGGTCCCGGCTGGCCAGAACACCCGTGACGTCGTTGGCCTTGCTGAGCAGCGTGCGGACCTGGCTGTCCCGGGACGCGATCGTGGTCGACAGCCTGGTGAGGCCGGACAGGACGGACCTCACGTTGTTCGGCGAGTTGGGGGAACTGAAGTCGGCGGACAGCACCCCAAACGCCTTGGCCATGTCGTTGGTGTTGATGTTGTCGACGGTGGTCGTCAGCTGGCTGAAGGCAGGGTAGATGTCAAAGGGCGAGGTCGTGCGCGAGCGGGGAATCGTCTGGCCCGGGTCCTGTGAATGCTGGCCCTCGGAATCGATCGCCAGGTACTTCGCGCCGAGCAGCGTCTTGAGCTTGATCGAGACGATGCTCTGGTCACCCACGTACGCGTGCTTGACCCTGAATGTCACCTTGACCGACGGGCCGTCGAGCGTGGTGGAGGCGACGGTGCCCACCTTGACGCCGGCAATGCGCACGTCGTCGTTGGGCTGCAGGCCGGCGTCCTCGGAGAACAGTGCCGTGTAGGCCGTGCCACCGCCGATGATCGGCAGCTTGGCGGCGTTGAAGGCCGCCCACAACACGACCAGGATCAGCACCAGGCCGATGGCGCCGATCGTCGTGGGGTTGCGCGAGGAGAACGAGCGGCCGCCGACGTTGGTCCGGCGGGTCTTGACCGGCGCGGACGGCTGGGGCGCCGGGGCGGCGGCGGCCATCACTGGCACCTCGCTTGGGGTGACTTGGTGACCGGGATGTTGACCCTGGCGCCGCCGGGCAGCGTGAGCGAACCGCTGACGCTGCACAGGTAGAAGTTGAACCAGGAGCCGTAGCTGCCGGTTCGGATCAGCGCCGCGACCGTCCCCGGCAGTTGCTGCAGCACGAAAGTGAGGTCGCCCTTGCCCTTGTACAGGTTCGCGGTAAGTGCGCTCAGATCGGTGATGTCGCGGGCCAGCGGGGCGCGCACTTGGGTGAGCAGGCCGGCGGTGGAGGTAGCGAGGGAGTTGATGCCGTCGATCGAGTTGCCGATCTGGGTGCGGTCGCCGGCGAGCCCGGACACGAAGCGCTGCAGCTGCAGGATGAGGTTCGACAACTCCGTGTCGCGGTTGGCGACCGTCGACAGCACCGCGCCGAGGTTGTTGACCACATCGCCGATGACCTGGTCCTTGTCGGCGATGGAGTTGGTCAGGTCGCCGAGGGTGCTCATCAGCAGCTGGATGCTGCCGCCCTCCCCCTGCAGCGCGCCGATGATCTCTGTCGAAAGGTTGTTGATCTGACCGGCGTCGAGCCCCTGGAACAGCGGCTGGAAGCCGGCGAACAGCGTCGTGAGATCCAGCGCCGGCTGCGTCTGCGTCGGCGGGATGACCTGGCCGTTCTTCAGGACGGCGTTCGTGGGCCCGGCGCCCTGGCTGATGTCGACGTAGCGCTGACCGACCAGGTTGCGGTAGCGCAGGATCGCCTCGGTGGTGGTCGGCAGCGACTGGGACTTGATCACGGTGAACGCCACACGCGCCATCGATACCGCTTGGCCCGCGACATCCTTCTCTCGCACGATCTTGATTCCGGTCACCGAACCGACCCGGACGCCGGCGATCCGGACGTCATCGCCGATCTGCAGCCCGGCGGCGTCGGTGAAGTCGGCCTGGTAGCTGTGGGTGGCGCCGTAGCTCGTGTTGGCGATCGTGGCGGCGAGGACGTAGGTGGCCATTGCGGTCACCACCAGGAAGATGACCAATTTGATCAGGGGAGCGAGCAGACCTCTCACCTCACCGTCACCTGCGATCCGCGTAGCGCCGGTGCGGCCAGCACGGTGGCAACAGCCGGTACGTTGTTCGGCGTGGTGCCGTAGGTCGAGGCGATGAGCGCGTCCACCAGGGCGGTCTCGGCCCGGGACCCGATGCCCTGCTGGCGGTAGCCCGCGGTGGCGTTTTGGCTGCACGGTGCCGTGGTCAGCGGCGCGCCGTCGTTGAGGCACTGGTACGCCGGCGGGATCAACCACGGGTTCTGCACGTTGTCGGGCAGCCCGAAGCAGTGCGGCCCGATGCCGGTGAGTAGGCGAGGTTGCTGGCCGGGGGTGTACGGACCGAGGTTCGCCGGCTGGGTGTCCATCGTGAAGACGAGGTGGAGCTGACTGTTCCGGATTATCGTGCCGAGCTTGTTCTCCAGCAGTGAGAACCCTTGCAGGGTGCAGGCGAACTCCGGCGAGTACTCCTGCAGCAGCCCGTACACCTTGTCGGTGGTGCCGGCGACGGTGATCAACCGTTGCTCGTTGTCTGCAAGGAAGCTGCTCAGCAGGTTGGACGTGGTCGCTGCCGTGCCCAGCAGCGTGTCCAGCGCCACCTGTCGGCTGATGAGCGTCTGGTTCGAGACCTGCAGGTTGTTCAGCGTCGCGATGATGTCCGGGGCGGCGTTGTTGTACTCGAGTGCCACCTGCCCCAACTTGACCAGGTCGTCGACGAGGGCGGTGGTGTAGCTCTTGCCCGGCGACACGCTCGCGTTCATTTGCCGCAGATACGTGTCGAGCTGGGTGAACATGTTGCCCAGGGCGGTGCCGCGATGATCCAGCGCCTGGGCCATTGCGGTGAGCGTGGCATTGAGTTCGGCAGGGTGCAGGGCGCGCAGGAGCGGCAGCATGTCCCCGAGCACCTTCTCGGTCTCCAGGGCGCCTTGCGACCTGTCCTGCGCGATGACGTCGCCGGCCCGGATGTGCTGGGCCGGCACCGCGGGGATGGTCAACGCCACGTACTGCTCGCCGAACAGCGTCTTGGGCAGCACTTGCGCGGACACGTTCTGCGGGATGATGCCCACCCGGTCGGGCTGCAGCGCGAGAGTGACGATCGCGCCGTTGCCGTTGGACCGCACGGCGCGCACCGATCCGACGATGATGCCGCGCTCCTTGACGTCAGATTCGGTGATCAGCTGGTTGCCGGTGTGGTCGGTCATCAACGTGACAAGGACGACCTTGGTGAACTTCTTCTGGTAGATAGCTACCGACAGCAGTACCAGGCCGATGACCACCGCGAGATAGGTCAGCCCGAGCAGTCGGCGCCGAACGATGGCGACAAAGCTCTGCTTCGCCATCGCGCTACCCCGCCAGCCGGACGCTGGTGGTCGAGCCCCAGATCGCCAGCGAGAGGAAGAAATCGAAGACGGTGACCGTGACGATCGTGGTGCGCACCGCCCTGCCGACGGCGATCCCCACGCCAGCCGGGCCGCCCTTGGCGATGTAGCCGAAGTAGCAGTGCGTCAACACGACGACGATTGAGAAGACGAGAACCTTGAAGAACGACCAGACGACGTCACCGGGCGGCAGGAACAGGTGGAAGTAGTGGGAGTACGTGCCGGCGGACTCATGGAAGTAGTACACGAGGATGAGGTAGGTCGCGAAGTACGACGAGAGCAGGCCGATCACGTACAGCGGGATCACCGCGATGAACCCGGCGATGATCCGGGAGGTCACGAGGAACGGCAGGCTGGGGACGGCCATGACCTCGAGGGCGTCGATCTCCTCGCTGATCCGCATGGCGCCTAGCTGTGCGGTGAAACCGCAGCCGACGGTCGCTGACAGCGCCAGCCCCGCGACGAGGGGGGCGATCTCACGGGTGTTGAAGAAGGCGGAGATGAACCCGGCGTAGGACGCGATGCCGAGCTGGTTCAGGGCCGCGTAACCCTGCAGGCCGACCTCGGTACCGGTGAAGAAGGACATGAAGGCGATGACACCTACGGTTCCGCCGATGACCGAGAGCGCGCCGGCCCCGAACACGACTTCGGAGAGCAGCCGCAGGACTTCCTTCTTGTAGCGCCGGACGGTGCGCGGCGTCCACGCGATAGCACGCACGTAGAACGACATCTGCTCGCCCAGGTCGTCGAGCAGCCCGAGCGGGGCATGGGCCGCTCGCCGAGCGCTCGCGACGATGTTGGTAGGCACTATGAACCCTTCGCGGGGACGACCTGGAAGTACACGGCCGTGACGACGAAGTTGACGAAGAAAAGCAGCAGGAACGTGATGACGACGGACTGGTTCACCGCGTCCCCCACGCCCTTCGGGCCGCCGCCGGCGTGGAGACCCTTGTAGGAGGCCACCACGGCGGCAATGATGCCGAAGATGAAGGCCTTCAGCTCACCGGCGTAGAGGTCCGGAAGCTGGGCGAGCGCCGAGAAGCTGGCCAGGTACGCCCCCGGCGTACCGCCCTGCAGGACCACGTTGAAGAAGTAGCCGCCGGCGACACCGACGACACAGACCAGGCCGTTGAGCGCGACGGCTACCAGGGTGCAGGCGAGCACGCGGGGCACGACCAGCCGCTGCACCGGCGATATTCCCAGCACCTCCATGGCGTCGATCTCGTCGCGAATCTTGCGGCTGCCGAGGTCGGCGCAGATCGCCGAGCCGCCCGCCCCGGAGATGAGCAGCGCGGTGACGATGGGGCTCGCCTCGCGCACGATCGCCAGCACGCTCGCCGCCCCGGTGAAGGATTGGGCGCCGATCTGGCGAGACAGGCTGCCAAGCTGCAGCGCGATCACCGCGCCGAACGGGATGGCGACCAGTGCCGTGGGGATGATCGTCACGCTGGCCACGAACCAGGCCTGCTGGACGAATTCCCGGAACTGAAAGGGACGCCGCAACGTCAGCCGCGCGACGTCGAGGAACAGTGCGAACAGCCGGCCAGCCTGGTTGATGCCCGCAACCGGGGAGAGCGCGACCATCAGTCCTGCCCGACGGGCACGCTCTGCGCATGGCGCGGGTCGCCCGCCGATGACGCCACCGAGCTACCCACCGCGTCCCGCGCATCGAGCTCTTCCTGGTGTTCCTGGTCCAGCAGGGCGCGGATCGCGAGCTGGGCCTCCTGCGGAAGCGTGTGCATCATCTCCAGGACGCGTTTCTGACGGCGGCCCACCGCCATGCGCTCCGGCAACCCCGGTGTCGGCTGGATCTGCGGCGGAACACCGCCGCCGACCCCACCCTTGGGGGCGGCCAAGGGATGCGGCGGTGGAGCGCCGTCGAGGGAGGCGAGCTCGGCGGCCACCAGAGCAGAGTCCTTCTCCTCTGACATGCCGATCGGACCTTCGCGGCGGCCGTTGAGGAACTGCTTTACCACCGGCTCCTCGCTCGTGAGCAACACCTCGCGCGGACCGAACATGACCAGTTCCCGGCGAAAGAGCATGCCCAGGTTGTCAGGCACGGTACGGGCGGTGCCGATGTCGTGGGTGACGATGAGGAACGTCGCGTCGGTGACCGCATTGAGGTCGATGATCAGCTGGTTCAGGTACGCCACGCGGACCGGGTCCAGGCCGGAGTCGGGCTCGTCGAAGAGAATGATCTCCGGATCGAGCACGAGTGCGCGGGCCAGGCCGGCGCGCTTGCGCATCCCGCCGGAAATCTCCCCCGGCAGCTTCTTGTCGGTGCCCGCGAGCCCAACCAGCTCGAGCTTCTCCCTGACGATGCCAGCGATCTCCCGCTCGCTCTTCTTGGTGTGCTCGCGGAGCGGGAAGGCGATGTTGTCGAACAGGTTCATGGAGCCGAACAGCGCGCCGTCCTGGAACAGCACGCCGAACAGCTTGCGCGTCTCGTACAGCTTTGCCTCGCTGCAGCGGGCTACGTCCACGTCGCGGATCATGATCGAGCCCTTGTCGGGCTTGAGCAGCCCGATGAGCGTCTTGAGGAAGACAGACTTCCCGGTGCCGGACGGCCCGAGCATGACGCTGACCTCTCCGGGGGGCAGGGTCAGCGTGACGTCACCCCAGATGCGTTGCTTTCCGAAGGACTTCGTCAGATCGTGGACGGTAACCTCGACACCCACGAGACGTCCCCTTCCCGAACACCTGGTGCCCGCCGGATTCCAGGCGCCTGGACTGGCGATACCTGGGCTTAACGAGGGGGCTACCGGTTGGTAACGACATCGGCGACATAGAATTGCACATTTTTTTGCTCCCCGCCCGGGTAAGTCCGGCCACGGGCGAGGCAATCTGCGCTGTCACACCTATCCCCGCGTGAACCTGGACGTAGCCGGTGAATCGCCACAGTGCGCGCGATGTCGATCACCCGCTGTCGCGGTAGCCGCACTCACCGGGTCGCCCGGAGCGGCGAGCCGCGCGGACCCGGGTCAAAGCCGCCATACGCCGGACGGGACGACCCGCTGGTGCGGTGCCGTCCCGTCCGGGTGCTGCGGGAACTACTTGACGCTGACCGTCGCTCCGGCGGCCTCGAGGGCGGCCTTGGCCTTCTCGGCGGCCTCCTTGTTGACCTTCTCCAGCAGCGGCTTCGGCGCACCGTCGACGAGGTCCTTGGCCTCCTTGAGCCCGAGGCTCGTCAGCGTGCGCACCTCCTTGATGACCTGGATCTTCTTCTCGCCGGCGGCCTCGAGGATGACGTCGAACTCATCCTGCTCCTCGGCCACCTCGACCGGTGCGACAGCGCCCGGACCGGCAGCCGCAACAGCGACCGGCGCAGCGGCGGTGACGTCGAAGGTCTCCTCGAACTGCTTCACGAAGTCGCTGAGCTCGAGGAGGGTCATCTCCTTGAACGCATCGAGGAGCTCGACGGTGTTGAGCTTCGCCATGATTGGCGTCCTTTCTTTCTCGCCGGGTGAGCCGGCTATCGGGTGGGGTGTTACTCCGCCGGCTCGGCGGGGGTTTCGGTGGGCTGGGCTGCCTCGGCGGGAGCCGCGGCTTCATCGACTACCTCGGCGGGAGCCGCGGCTTCATCGACTACCTCGGCGGGAGCCGCGGCTTCATCGACTACCTCGGCGGGCTCGGCAACCTCGCCAGCCTTATCGCCGGCTTCGGCGGACCGCTTGTCCTCGAGTGCCTTGGCTAGCCGGGCCAGCTGCGACAGCGGCGCCTGGAACAGCCCCGCGGCACGCGTCGGCAGCGCCTTGAGCGCCCCGGCGAACTTGGCCAGCAGCACCTCGCGCGATTCGAGATCAGCGATCTTGGCAATCTCGGCCGCGGATAGCGCCCTGCCGTCGAGCACTCCGCCTTTGATCACGAGCAGCGGGTTGGCCTTGGCGAAGTCACGCAGGCCCTTGGCGGCTTCGACAGCGTCGCCCTTGACGAACGCGATCGCAGTCGGCCCGGTGAGCAGGCTGTCGGCGATAGTCACGCCGGCATCGGCCGCGGCCCGCTTGGTCAGGGTGTTTTTCACGACGGCGTAGGTCGTGTCCCGGCCCAGGGCGCGCCGCAGGTCGGTGACCTGCTTGACGGTCAGGCCGCGATACTCGGTAATGACGGCGGCCGACGAGGTGGCGAAGTGCTCGGTGAGCTGGGCGACGGCAGCGATCTTTTCGGTGTTCGGCATGGGGTACCTCCTCTCCTTCGGGTCGGGCTGGTCGACGGCGCTCCGGAGACGGGAAACGCCCCGGCGCAGGGCGCACGGGGCGGCGACACAAGCCGAACCGGCCAACCTGCGCGGGCCGCTCCGGCGCTCCGGAGTCGTTCGGTCACATGCGCGCACGTGACGACCAGCGGTCTTCGGGTGGATCGGTGCCCAGGCTACGCGATGCCCGGCGCGCGGGCCAATTTCGACCACCGCGGGCAGCGCGCGCCGGAGGCGAAGCTAGGACAAAGGGGTGTCCTCAAGCAGGTTGCGGGTGCGGTTCGAGTCGACCGGGATACCCGGGCCCATCGTCGTGGAGAAGGTGATCTTCTTGACGTACTTGCCCTTCGACGCCGAGGGCTTGGCGCGCAGCACCTCGTCGAGGGCAGCCGCGTAGTTCTCGACCAGCTGCTCGGAGGTGAAGGACGCCTTGCCGATGATCAGGTGCAGGTTGGACTGCTTGTCCACTCGGAAGCTGATCTTGCCGCCCTTGATGTCGGCGACGGCCTTGGCCACGTCGGGCGTGACGGTGCCGGTCTTCGGGTTCGGCATCAAGCCCCGTGGGCCAAGTACCCGAGCGATGCGACCGACCTTGGCCATCTGGTCAGGGGTGGCAATCGCGGCGTCGAAGTCCAGGAATCCGTCATTGATCTCGGCGATCAAGTCATCGCTGCCGACCTTGTCCGCACCGGCCGCACGGGCTTCCTCGGCCTTGTCGCCCGTCGCGAAGACGATCACCCGGGCCGTCTTGCCAGTGCCGTGCGGCAGGCTGACGGTGCCGCGCACCATCTGATCGGCCTTGCGCGGGTCGACGCCCAGGCGCATCGCGACCTCGACGGTTCCGTCAAAGCTGGACGGTGACGCCTGCTTGGCGATGGCGGCCGCCTCGAGCGGCGAGTAGATCTTGTCGACACCGATGAGTTCGGCGGCCTGACGGTAGGCCTTGCTGCGCTTCATAGCGGTACTCCATCTCCCGGACCGAACCCGGGTTCAGTGGTCAACGGGCACCGACGGTCGGCGCCCTCCCACGCTTTCGTGACGGGGCCTTCAGCCCTCGACGGTGATGCCCATCGATCGGGCCGTGCCGGCGATGATCTTGGCGGCCTGCTCAACGTCGTTGGCGTTGAGGTCTTCCATCTTGGTCTGGGCGATCTCCCGGAGCTGGGCCCGGGTCACCTTGGCGACCTTGGTCTTGTGGGGCTCCCCGCTGCCCTTGTCGACACCGGCTGCCTTGAGCAGCAGGCGGGCTGCCGGCGGCGTTTTGGTGACGAAGGTGAAGGAACGGTCTTCGTAGACCGAAATCTCGACCGGGACGATCTGACCTCGCTGCGACTCGGTGGCCGCGTTGTAGGCCTTGCAGAACTCCATGATGTTGACCCCGTGCTGGCCCAGGGCGGGCCCGACCGGCGGGGCCGGATTGGCGGCACCTGCCTGGATCTGCAGCTTGACGATCGCGGCGAGTTTCTTCTTCGGAGGCATGACTTCTCTTCTTCTCGGGTTCGCGACGGATGTCGCGCGGTCGGACGGATCTAGATCTTGGAAACCTGGCTAAACGACAGCTCGACTGGCGTCTCGCGGCCGAAGATGGAAACCAGCACATGCAGCTTCTGGTGCATCGGGTCGATCTCGCTGATCGTGGCCGGCAGGGTGGCGAACGGACCGTCCATAACGGTGACCGACTCGCCGACCTGGTAGTCGACGAGGGGCACCTGTGCCCTGTCGACGGCCGCGGCGCCGGGCTTGCCGCTGGCCACGGCCGCCGCCTTTTGGGTCGCCGGGGCGAGGATCTTGACGACCTCGTCCAGGGTCAGCGGCGAGGGCCGCGAGGTCGCTCCGACGAAACCGGTAACCCCGGGTGTGTTGCGGACGGCACCCCACGACTCGTCGTTGAGGTCCATCCGCACGAGGATGTAGCCCGGGAAGACCTTGCGCTGGACCTGCTGACGCTTGCCGTTCTTGATCTCGACGACTTCTTCGGTCGGCACCTCTACCTGGAAGATGTAGTCCTCCATGTCCAGGGACTGGATGCGGCTCTCGAGGTTGGTCTTCACCTTGTTCTCGTACCCGGCGTAGGAGTGCACGACGTACCAGTCGCCAAACTGGGTGCGCAGCTCACGGCGCAGCGTCTCGACCGGATCCTCTTCCTCGGCCTCGGCCTCGTCCTCGGTCGCGGCCTCGATCGTGGTGACGTCCTCAGCGTCCTCGCCCGCGTCGAGCATGGCGACGTCCAGATCGGTGTCGCCCGCATCGGAGACGACCTCGCCCGCGTCGGCGCCGAGCAGGCGTGCGGCCGACGCCAGATCCGCCGGAGCGTCGGCAGCGGACTCGCCGCTCTCACTAGTTACACCGGCCGGGCTCGTGCCGGAGCCGAACGGATCGTGCAGAGCGGCGTGCTCGCCACGGGCAGCGACGTCGTCGTACTGGGACACAGTTTCTCTTCTCTTGCCTGTTGGCGGGTCGGGTCGGACTTGCTCAGCCGAACACCTGCAGCGTCAGCTTCGCGAACCCGATATCCAGACCGGCGACGAGGGATACCATGATCACCACGAAGATGATCACCACGATCGAGTAGGTGATCAGCTCATGGCGCGACGGCCAGAGCACCTTGCGCATCTCGGAGATGCTCTCGCGGACGAAACGCGCAGGCTTGCCGCCGAGACCGCCCGCGGGGCGGGGCGACGCGGCCTCGGTACGAGTCGCGGTCACGAGCTCTCCTCTCAGACGATCCGGATAAAGCTATGCAGGGGCGACAGGACTTGAACCTGCAACCGCCGGTTTTGGAGACCGGTGCTCTACCAATTGAGCCACGCCCCTACGGGAACCGGTACAGCCTGCCCCGGCCTGCCGCTGAGCATGCTGGCGCAGGGCCGCAGTGGACCCCGGCTGACCAGTCTACGGGCTGGACCGGGCAGCTCCAACCCGCCGACGGCTGTCAGGAAATCCGCTGCCGCGATCTGGGACTATGCACCCCATGGGAGCCCGCGTATCCGATCGCATCGCCGCCATTGCCGAGTCTGCCACCCTGGCCGTGGACGCCAAGGCGAAGGCGCTCAAGGCAGCTGGTCGCCCCGTTATCGGCTTCGGGGCCGGCGAGCCCGACTTCGCCACGCCCGACTACATCGTCGAGGCCGCCATCGCCGCGGCGCGCGATCCCAAGAACCACCGCTACACGCCGGTGGCGGGTCTGCCCGAGCTCCGCGCCGCTATCGCTGCCAAGACTCTGCGCGACACGGACTACCGGGTGGACGCGACGCAGGTGCTGGTCACCAACGGCGGCAAGCAGGCCGTCTACAACGCCTTCGCCACCCTGCTCGACCCTGGCGATGAAGTACTGCTGGTCGCTCCGTACTGGACCACCTACCCCGAGGCGATCAAGCTCGCCGGCGGCGTGCCGGTCGAGGTGGTCACCGACGAGACCACCGGCTACCGGGCCAGCGTCGCGCAGCTTGAGGCCGCCCGGACGCCGCGCACCAAGGTGCTGTTGTTCGTGTCACCGTCGAACCCGACCGGAGCGGTGTCCCCGCCCGAACAGGTCAGGGCCGTCGGCCAGTGGGCCGCAGCGCACGGGCTGTGGGTCGTCACCGACGAGATCTACGAACACCTCGTCTACGGCGACGCCCGCAACGTCTCGATCGCCACCGAGGTCCCCGAGCTAGGCGACCGCGTCGTGGTGCTCAACGGCGTGGCCAAGACCTACGCGATGACCGGCTGGCGGGTCGGTTGGCTCATCGGCCCACCCGACATCGTGTCGGCGGCCACGAACCTGCAGTCACACGCCACTTCCAACGTCTCCAACGTCGCGCAGGCCGCTGCCCTGGCGGCCGTAAGCGGCGACCTCGCCGCGGTGGCGCAGATGCGCACCGCGTTCGACCGCCGGCGCCGGCTGATCGTCGGCCTGCTCCGCGAGATCCCGGGGGTGATCTGTCCTGAACCGCAGGGCGCGTTCTACGCCTATCCCTCGGTGCAGGGCCTGCTGGGCACCTCGCTGCGTGGGCGCGTGCCCACGAGTTCGGCCGAGCTCGCCGCCCTGATCCTCGATGAGGCCGAGGTCGCCGTGGTGCCGGGCGAGGCGTTCGGCACACCTGGCTACCTGCGGCTGTCCTACGCCCTCGGCGACGACGACATCACCGAGGGGATCAGCCGGATCGCCAAACTCGTCGCGGACGCCGGCTAGGCGCCTCGGTCGGGTTCGGGCACGTGGGCGCTGAACTCGGCGTCGACAATGATCGTCGCCGCGTTCGACCCGTCCGGCACGATCCGGATGATGCCGGTAAGCCCAGCCGGTACGCCGTGAAACTCCACGCTCAGGTCGGCGGTACGCGCGGCGTCGTGATGTGCACCCCGCCGGCTGTCGGCTTGACGGTGACGTCGTAGGACAGCGCGCCGGCGTCCACGCATTTGCGCTCCTGGAACGCCTTGCTGGAGACCATCGAGTAGACCGCCGCAGCAGGGATCGCGTTGGGCATCGACCGGTGGATCTTCACCTGGCGTCGCCCTGCGGTGGACGAACGACCGCGCGAGCCTTGGCCAGCACCGTCTGCCCGTTGACGGTGGCGGTCAGGTCAACCTCGACGAGACCGTCCTCACGGATCTGACGCACGACCCCGCTGACGCGCAGGGTGGTGCCGTCGGGATCGGGAACGACCACCGGGCGGGTGAAGCGCACACCGTATTCGACGACCGCGGCCGGATCGCCGGCCCAGTCGGTGAGTACGCGGCTGGCGCAAGCCATCGTGAACATGCCGTGCGCGATGACGTCCGGCAACCCCACCGAGGTCGCAAACCGTGCGTTCCAGTGGATCGGGTTGAAGTCTCCGGATGCTCCCGCGTAGCGCACCAGGTCCGCACGGGTGATCGGGAACTCCTGGGCCGCAAGCTCGTCGCCGACGGTGATCATGCGCCGGCCCCCCCAGCGCCGACGGCAATCATGCGTCGGCTCCCCGCGCCACGATGGTGGCGTAGGCCGTCAGGACGTGTTCGCCGTCCACCGTCGCGACGTCGGCGCGCGTGGTGACGAGGTCGTTGCCAGCGGCGGCCCGGATACCTTCCACCACAACAGTGACCCGCAGCACGTCGCCGGCTCGCACCGGCCGGGTGTGGACGAAGCGCTGCTCACCATGCACCACCCGCGAGTAGTCGATGCCGAGGTCCGGATCGCCAGTCACCTGGTGCCCGGCCGGCAGCGTCACCAGGATCGCGAACGTCGGTGGGGCCACCACGTCCGGGTGCCCGAGCGCACGCGCGGCGACAGGGTCGCGGTAGGCCGGGTTGGGGTCGTTGATCGCGTCGGCGAACTCGCGGATCTTCTCGCGCCCGACCTCGTAGGGCGCGGTTGGCGGGTACGTCCGCCCGATGAAGGACTGGTCCAGAGCCATGGCGTCCAAGCTAAGCCATCCCGGGCCTCGGCGCGGTCACCCCTGCTCGTCGGGGACGGTGGCCAGGACCGCAAGCGGGGCCGCGCCGAATCCCGCGACGCGCGGCCGGCACAGGGGTCGACGTCCGACAGCGACGTGGCGCGCTCGACGTGCGGGGTGCAAAGGACGACCTGCGGGCGCCGCGAGCGACCAGCGCAGCCACCTCGGGGGTCGCTGCAACACGGCCGTAGCAGGAGTAGGACCCGGCAATCGGGTCGAGGTGACCGCGCAGGGTCACGGTCACCTCGACCGCCAGGTCGCGGTCAACCAGCACTGCCGGGCCGTCGTAACCGTCCTAGCACGAGGCGCCGGGGGACCCTGGGGTACTCGACGATCATGGACGTACCTGCCGGGCGAGCGCGGCGAAGGGCAGCGGATCGTCATATCCGATGTCGAGGTGGTTGGCGCGCACGGCGCCTTCGAGCAGGTGCCAGACCGCGGTACACACGAGTGCAGTGAACGTCTCGCGGGTCATGGTGCGCTTGGCCAACCACCACCCGCCGCAGGACTCGACGAGGCCGACGATGCCGTAGGCGAGCGGCTCAGCCTGCGCGGCGTCGAGACCGAAAAACATCATGAAGACCCTCAGCAGCGCTGCCACCTGGTCGGCGAGGGTGTTCTCCACCGCCTCCAGAGACGAGCCGGTGCGGCGCCCGCGCAGGAAGTAATAGAGGTTGGGGTGCTCGTCGAGCCAGCCGACGATGACGCCGATCGTCGCCTCGATCACGTCGTGGGGCGTGGAGTCCGGGTTGAGCTGCAGGCTCGGCAGCACGCTGGCGACCACCGAGGCGACGAGGTGGTCCGCGATCGCCTGGCGCAGGTCCTCGCGGTCGCGAAAGTAGCGGTACAGGACGGTGCGGCTGACCTGGGCGATCTCGGCGATCTGCTCGGCGCTCGCGTCGGCACCGTAGCGGTCGATGGCCCGGACCCCGGCCGTGACGAAGGCGCTGCGCCGCTGCGCCCGGTGCTCGGTCCAGCGCAGCCGACGGCCGTCTGGGGCGCGCTCGGGCTGGCTGGTCGCGTCTTCGGAAATTGTCGGCGCCTCCATCCCACCGGGATGAGGCGAGGATACCGCCAACGCTATCTGTATGCGACGGCTTGTCACATCAATCAGTAAGGGTCCGCTGGTGGGCGACACCCGGGCCCCGAGAGCGGCTCGGGACGGCAGCCCTGGCTCAGCGCGTCTCGCGGTGCTCGGTGTGCTTGCCGCAATTGGGGCAGAACTTCTTCAAGTCGAGCCGGTCCGGATCGTTGCGCCGGTTCTTCTTGGTGATGTAGTTGCGATGCTTGCACTCCTGGCACGCCAAGGTGATCTTCGGACGGACATCGGTGGCTGCCACGGGTAGTGCCCTTCGGTGATGACTCTGCGATGAACCGGCTGCCGAACTGGCGACCGGGCTGTAGCGAGGGCCGGATTTGAACCGGCGACACAGCGATTATGAGCCGCTTGCTCTGCCAGGCTGAGCTACCCCGCCCCGGCGGCCCCAGGTCGGGACTGCCTGAGCCCCCTTACGGAATCGAACCGTAGACCTTCTCCTTACCATGGAGACGCTCTGCCGACTGAGCTAAGGGGGCAGTCGCTCGCGCCTGAGCACCCGGATTTTCGCCGGGCGAACCGGCGTCCGCGCCGACACGCGAGCTTACACGACAGCCCGAACTCGCCGGGCGTCGTCGCATCAGTGCGCTTCCGACCGCGACAGTGTGCCGACGCGCCACGGCTCAACGGCGAGTCTGCACACTGTCGCGGGCGCACACCCGCGAGACGAGATCTTGGCAACAGTCCGCAGCTGGGACAGACTCGGCGGCAGATCATCGACTCGGAGAGGAGCGCCATGTCCGCCACGTCCGAGCTGACCGTCCTGCACCGCACGGTCGACGAGCTCCGCACGATCGTCGGGACCGTCCGCAGCCGTTACGGCGACATCCCCGCAGTGCGGCGCCTCGTCGGCGACGTCGAGCGCATCGATCTCGACGCCGCCGACCTCGACAGCCTCCCCCCACCGCCCGGGGCGGCAGCCCGCGAGGCGCCGCTCCAGGTGATCGACGACACCCCGCCCGACCCCGCGCTGTGGGCCGACGCCGACGACGAGGGTGTCGGCGGCTACCACCGCGGCGGCAGCAGGTGACCCGGGCCGGGAGCATGCCGACCGGCACCGGGGCACCGGGGCGCGCCCGGATCGAGGCGCGCACCCTGCGCACCGACCGGTGGTGGCAGGCTCCGCTCACCACCGTGGTGCTGCTGTCGGTCTGGGTGCTGTACGCGGTTATCCGCACAGCGAGCCAGCGGGCCTTCTTCGTCGAGCGCTACCACTACTTGTCGCCGTTCTCCTCGCCGTGTGTCACGGCGTCCTGCCCGCCTGGAGCGCGCGACTTCGGCACCTGGTTCGGGCACTTCCCGCCCTTCGTGCCGTTGGCGATCCTGGTCCTGCCGTTCCTGCTCGGGTTCCGGCTCACGTGCTACTACTACCGGCGGGCCTACTACCGCTCGTTCTGGCTCTCGCCGCCGGCGTGCGGCGTCGCCGAGCCACACCGGCGCTACAGCGGCGAGACCCGCTTCCCGCTGATCCTGCAGAACATCCACCGCTACTTCTTCTACGCAGCGCTGCTCATCTCCGCCGTCAACACCTACGACCTGGTGCGCGCCTTCCGCGGCGGCAACGGTGGATTCGGCCTCGGCCTCGGCACGCTGATCATGCTCGCGAACGTGGTCATGCTGTGGACGTACACGCTGTCCTGCCACTCCTGCCGGCACATCACGGGCGGACGGTTGCGGAACTTCTCCGCGCATCCGCTGCGGTACAAGATGTGGACGGTGGTCTCCAAGCTGAACACCAAGCACATGCAGCTGGCCTGGATCACCCTCGGCACGCTGATGCTCACTGACGGGTACATCGCGCTCGTGGCCTCCGCCACGATCAGCGACCCGCGCATCATCAACTAAAGGGACGCCTGTTGACCGAGATCGAGAAGCACAATTACGACGTCCTCGTCATCGGAGCCGGCGGTGCTGGCCTGCGCGCTGCCATCGCTGCGCACGAGAACGGCCTGCGGGTGGCCGTCGTCTGCAAGTCGCTGTTCGGCAAGGCACACACGGTCATGGCCGAGGGCGGCATCGCTGCCTCGATGGGCAACGCGAACAGCAACGACAACTGGCAGGTCCACTTCCGCGACACGATGCGCGGCGGCAAGTTCCTGAACAGCTGGCGGATGGCCGAGCTGCACGCCAAGGAGTCGCCAGACCGGGTCTGGGAGCTGGAGACCTATGGCGCGCTCTTCGACCGCACTGCGGACGGCCGCATCAGCCAGCGTAACTTCGGCGGCCACGAGTACCCGCGGCTGGCGCACGTCGGGGACCGCACCGGGCTGGAGCTCATCCGCACCATGCAGCAGAAGATCGTGTCGCTGCAGCAGGATGACGCCCGCGCCAAGGGCCAGGCGGGCGGCGACGAGAGCTCACTCAAGGTCTTCGCCGAGTGCACGATCACCGAACTGCTGCGCGACAGCTCGGGGGCAATCTCGGGCGCGTTCGGCTACTGGCGGGACTCCGGCCGGATGGTGGCCTTCCGCGCCCCGGCCATCGTGCTGGCCACGGGCGGGATCGGCAAGTCGTTCAAGGTCACGTCCAATTCCTGGGAGTGCACCGGCGACGGCATGGGGCTGGCGCTGCGAGCCGGCTCGACGCTGCTCAACATGGAGTTCGTGCAGTTCCACCCGACCGGGATGGTCTGGCCCCCATCAGTGAAGGGCATCCTCGTCACCGAAGGCGTGCGCGGTGACGGTGGCGTGCTGCGCAACTCCGACGGCAAACGCTTCATGTTCGACTACGTTCCCGACGTGTTCCGGCCTCAATACGCCGACAACGAGCCGGAGGCCGACGCCTGGTACCGGGATCCGGAGCACAACCGCCGCACCCCGGACCTGCTCCCCCGCGACGAGGTAGCGCGCGCCATCAACTCCGAGGTGAAGGCTGGGCGCGGCTCCCCGCACGGCGGTGTCTTCCTCGACATCTCCTCGCGGCTACCGGCGGCCGAGATCCTGCGGCGGCTGCCGTCGATGGCCCACCAGTTCAAGGAACTCGCCGACGTCGACATCACCTCCGAACCGATGGAGGTCGGGCCGACCTGCCACTACGTCATGGGCGGCATCGAGGTCGAGCCGGACACCGCGGCCGCCGCCCGCGTGCCGGGGCTGTTCGCGGCCGGCGAAGTAGCCGGCGGCATGCACGGTTCGAACCGGCTGGGCGGCAACTCGCTCTCGGACCTGCTCGTCTTCGGCCGGCGCGCCGGCGAGGGAGCCTCGGCCTATGTCAAGGCGCTGGGCGGGCGCTATCCCGCGGTGGGCGACACCCAACTCGAGGAAGCGACCCGCACCGCGCTGGCCCCCTTCGCCAACGACGGCAGCGAGAACCCGTACACGGTGCACCAGGAACTGCAGCAGGTGATGAACGACCTCGTCGGCATCATCCGCAAGGCCCCGGAGGTGCGCGACGCGCTCGAGCGGCTGGCCGAGCTGAAGCGACGCGTGCCACACGTCGGCGTCGAGGGCCACCGGCAGTTCAACCCCGGCTGGCACCTGGCCCTCGACCTGCGCAACATGCTGCTCGTCTGCGAGTGCATCGCGCGGGCCGCCCTGCTGCGGGAGGAATCCCGCGGCGGGCATACTCGCGACGACTTCCCCACGATGTCCTCGAGATGGCGACAGGTGAACCTGATCTGCTCGCTCACCGATGACGACGTGGCCGTGGTGGAACAGCCCATGCCGCCGATGCGCGCCGACCTGCTGGCGCTGTTTGGCCGCGACGAGCTGGCGAAGTACTACACCGACGGGGAGCTCGCCGACCTACCGGCCGAGGGAGAGTCCAGATGAGCTACGACGCCCGGTTGCGGGTATGGCGCGGCGACGCCGACGGCGGTGAGCTCGTCGACTACACCGTCGAGGTGAACGAGGGCGAGGTCGTGCTCGACATCGTCCACCGGCTGCAGGCCACGCAAGCTGGTGACCTCGCGGTGCGATGGAACTGCAAGGCGGGCAAGTGCGGCTCGTGCAGCGCGGAGATCAACGGGCGCCCGCGGTTGCTGTGCATGACCCGCATGTCCACCTTCACCGAGGCCGAGGTCGTCACCGTGACCCCGATGCGGACCTTCCCGGTCTTGCGCGATCTGGTCACTGACGTCTCGTACAACTACGAGAAGGCCCGTCAGATCCCGGCCTTCGCCCCACCGGCCGGGTTGGGACCCGGTGAGTACCGGATGGCCCAGCAGGACGTCGAACGCTCGCAGGAGTTCCGCAAGTGCATCGAGTGCTTCCTGTGCCAGGACGTCTGCCATGTGATCCGCGACCACGAGGACAACAAGAGCGCCTACGCCGGACCGCGGTTCCTGATGCGCGTCGCCGAACTGGACATGCACCCCCTCGATGCCCTCGACCGGCAGCCGGCAGCCCAGCAGGAGTACGGCCTGGGCATGTGCAACATCACCAAGTGCTGCACCGAGGTCTGCCCGGAACACATCAAGATCACCGACAACGCGCTCATCCCGTTGAAGGAACGCGTCGTCGATCGCAAGTACGACCCGCTGGTGTGGCTGGGCAGCAAGATCAGCCGCCGCGGGAAGTAATCGTCAGACCGGCGCGAACTGCGGCGTGACCGGCGCGCTGGTCGCTCCGGCCGCTGCGGCGCGCCGGCTGAACTCAACGAGCCCCGCCACCTGCCGGGCCCCCAGCGAGAAATCGAGGGTGCGGAAGTACGTCGCCAACGTCGCCGCGTCGAAGACCTCCCAGCGGGCGGCCTGGGCCGCGACGTCGTCCACGTGGGCGAGGGCATCGTCTCGGCTGCGGACGAACGCGGCGTGCACGTCTTTGACGATGCCGGGGTTGGCCTCGGTGTAGTCGCGGCGCGCGGCCCACACCGCGAACACCATCGGCAGACCGCTCCAGTCGCGCCAGACCTGGCCCAGGTCGTAGACGGCGAGACCGCGTCGGGGCGCGTCGTATGTGGCCCGCAGCGCGGCGTCGCCGATCAGCACCGCCGCGTCGGCCTCGAGCAACATGGCGGTGAGGTCGGGTGGGCAGGAAAAGTACTCCGGGCGCACGCCGTGCACCTCGTCGAGCCACATCCGGGCGAGCAACACCGAGGTCCGCGACGTCGAGCCGAGGGCCACCCGGCGGCCGTCGAGCGCGGCGAGCGGCACCTGGCTCACCAGGTTCACCGAGAGGACGGGCCCGTCTGATCCGACCGCGAGGTCCGGCAGCAGCACCAGGTCATCGGCATTACGCAGGTACTCCACGAGCGAGATCGGTCCGATGTCCAGCTCACCTGCCACGAGCATGTCGTTGAGGCGGTCGGGGGTGTCCTTGGTGAGCTCGACGTCCAGCAGCGCCCCCGAGCGCACCAGGCCCCAGTAGATCGGCAGGCAGTTGAGGAACTGGATGTGGCCGACACGGGGCCGAGACAACACGGGCACCAAACCACCGTACGCCCGGCCCGTATCACCCCCCCGCGCGCGCTGAGGGGCGTCGATAGGGTTGGCAGGTGGGCGACGACTTCGAGCTGGCCGAGTCGCTCGTGCGGGAGGCCGGGCTGCTGGCGGCGGCGATGCTGCGCGACGGGCTGCGCACCGAGCACAAGACCTCGATCTCAGACGTCGTCTCCGCGGCCGATCACGCGGCTGAGGACCTCATCGTCGCCCGGCTGCTCGCCGAGCGCCCGGGCGATGGCGTCGTAGGCGAGGAGGGCACCGACCGGCCCGGGGCGCGCACCTGGTTCGTCGACCCGGTCGATGGCACCTACAACTTCCTGTCCGGCCTGCCGACGTGGTGCTCGGCGCTGGCATTGACAGACGCCGACGGGCCGGTTCTCGGCGCGGTCTATGACCCGGGCAGCGACGAGCTCTGGCTCGGCGGCCGCGGTCGGCCGACGACCCGCAACGGCATTGCGGTCCCGCCGCTGCTCGATCGGGCGCTGTCCCAGGTGTCGGTGGCAAGCTACCTGCATCCCGGGACGCTGGCCGACGACGCCGCCCGGGTCCCGCTGCTACGCGCGATCCAGGGCGCTGCGACTGTCCGGATGCTGGGTTCCGGATCGGTGGAGCTGGCGGCCGTCGCCGGGGGCAGACTCGGCGCCTGGGTGCAGCCCGACTCGCTGGACTGGGACTGGCTGCCGGGCGCGACGCTCGTACGGGCCGCGGGTGGTGTCACCGAGGTCTTTCGCGCGGGAGGCCACCGCTGGCACGTCGCTGGTCCGGCCCGCGCCGTAGCGGAGATCAGCGCCCTGCTTCGGGGCGGACCGTCTCCGGGCTGGTGACGGGGGGACCCGCGTTCCTCACGCGCCGACCGTAGGTCCAGGCGCGCCGCGTCCGGGCCGGCCTGCCGGGCCGGCGCAGTAGGCTCACGCGTGGACGCGGGCGATCCACCGGGCGGG
>JAYTRE010000138.1:0-10802 GCA_043746395.1 Pseudonocardiales bacterium | reverse complement strand
TGCACGCCAACCACGAGCTGGAAGCTGCGCTGAAGCGCCTGCGCGACCAGGGAAACGTCTACGACGACGACGGTGCCACCTGGCTGCGCACCACGGCCCATGGCGACGACCGCGATCGCGTGCTCGTGCGCAGCAGTGGCGAGTGGACCTACTTCGCCGCCGACTGCGCGTACTACCTCGACAAGCGGGAGCGCGGATTCGACCGGGTCGTGATCATGCTGGGCGCAGATCACCACGGGTATGTCAACCGGCTGCGGGCCATGGCGACCTGCTTCGGCGACGACCCCGACCAGACCCTGGAGATCCTCATCGGGCAGCTCGTGAACCTGGTCAAGGACGGCGAGCCGCTGCGCATGAGCAAGCGAGCCGGAAACGTCGTGCTGCTCGCCGACCTCGTCGAGGCCATCGGCGCCGACGCGGCCCGCTACGCGCTCGCGCGCTACTCGTCTGACCAGAGCATCGATCTGGATCTCGACCTCTGGACCCGCAAGACCAATGACAATCCTGTGTACTACGTGCAGTACGCGCACGCCCGGATCTGTCAGGTCCGGCGCAACGCGCAGAGCGTGGGCATCGGCTTGGCCGCGTTCCACCCGCAACTGCTGGACGGTCCGGCCGACGCGGCGCTGCTCACCGCACTGGGCGAGTTCCCGCGCGTCGTGGCCGCTGCGGCGGAACTGCGCGCGCCGCATCGGCTCGCGCACTACCTGGAGCAGCTTGCCGGCGTCTACCACCGGTGGTATGACTCCGAGGCCAGCCGGGTGATCCCGAAGGGCGATGCCCCGATCACCGACGGCAACCGCACCCGGGCGTGGCTCAACGAGGCGACGCGCGTGGTGCTCGCCAACGGTCTCGCCCTGCTCGGCGTCGGCGCCCCGGAGCGAATGTGAACTGCGAGGCCGCTGTGGGCAACAGCGGTTTGCTCCCTTGCGCCTGCGGTTCCGCGCCGGCGACCGGTGGGCTGTCATGAGCCGGACGGCGCATCCCGCCGGCCCGCGCCACGCCGACGTGCTGCCCGAGTCGCACTCCGCTGCCGCACCGCAGGACCCACAGCTGCTCGACCCCGCGATCTGGCCGACCTCGGCCACCCGCATCGACGGTGTGCTGCATCTCGGTGGCGCGTCGGTGCTCGACCTCGTCGCAGCACACGGCACGCCGGCCCTGCTACTCGACGAGAATGACCTGCGCGGGCGGGCCCGCGCCTACGTGGCGGCCTTCGACGGCGTTGACGTCTACTACGCCGGCAAGGCCTTCCTCTGCACCACGCTCGCCCGCTGGATCGCCGAGGAGGGTCTGGGGCTCGACGTCTGCACGGGCGGCGAGCTGGCGGTCGCGCTGGCGGCCGGGTTCCCGCCCGAGCGCATTGCCGTGCACGGCAACAACAAGTCACCGGACGAACTGTCCCGTGCCGTCGCCGCGCGAGTCGGGCATGTCATCGTCGACTCCTTCGCCGAGATCGACCGGTTGAGCGCCGCCGCCGCCGCCGCGGGCATCCGACAGCGCGTGCTTGTCCGGGTCACCGTCGGCGTGGAGGCGCACACCCACGAGTTCATCGCGACGGCCCACGAGGACCAGAAGTTCGGCTTCTCGCTGCGTGACGGCGCGGCCGCCAGCGCAGCGGCCGCGGTACTGGCTGCCGATTCCCTGGAACTCGTCGGGCTGCACTCCCATATCGGCTCGCAGATCTTCGACACAGCCGGCTTCGAGGTCGCCGCCCATCGGGTCGTCGGACTGGCGGCCGAACTGCGCGACGTCCACGGGGTCGAGGTCGCCGAGATCAATCTCGGCGGTGGCCTGGGCATCGCCTACGTCAGCGGCGACGACCCGGAGACGCCGAAGCAAACGCTGGATCGACTCACCGCGATCGTCGCGCGCGAGTGCATCGCGGCCCGCCTGTCGCTGCCGCGTCTGTCGGTGGAGCCCGGCCGGGCGGTCGTCGGCCCGAGCGTGATCACCGTGTACGAGGTCGGGACGGTCAAAGACGTGACGCTGGACGGTGGCCTGTCGCGCTCCTACGTCTCCGTCGACGGCGGGATGAGCGACAACATCCGCACCGCCCTCTACGGCGCCGAGTACACCTGCACGCTGGCCAACCGGCTCTCCGATGCCGAGCCGAAGATTGCGCGCGTCGTCGGAAAGCACTGCGAGAGCGGCGACGTCATCGTTCGCGACACCTGGCTGCCCGCCGACGTCTGCCCGGGTGATCTGATCGCTGTTGCCGCGACCGGCGCCTACTGCCGCAGCATGGCTAGCAACTACAACTACGTGCCGCGCCCGCCGGTGGTCGCGGTCCGGGACGGGGTGTCAACGGTCATCGTCCGCCGCGAGACCGAGCAGGACCTGCTGCGCCTGGACACCGGGCTGGCGCCATGAGTGACGCGCTGCGGGTGGCACTGCTGGGTTGTGGCGTGGTCGGATCCCAGATCGTGCGGCTGCTCAGCGAGCAGTCCGACGAGCTTGCTGCGCGCGTCGGCGTGCCGCTCGAGCTCGTCGGCATTGCCGTTCGCCGGCCCGCCCGGCACGCCGACCTCCCGCCCGAGCTGCTCACGGCCGACGCTGCCGCGCTCGTGTCCCGCGATGACGTCGACATCGTCGTCGAGGTGATCGGCGGCATCGAACCGGCCCGTGCCCTGCTGCTGTCGGCGTTGCGGTCGGGCAAGAGTGTCGTCAGCGCGAACAAGGCGCTGCTCGCCGAAGAGGGTGCTTCCCTGCATGACGCGGCGAGCCGCGCCGGTGTGGACCTGTACTACGAGGCCGCCGTCGCCGGCGCCATACCGCTGCTGCGACCGCTGCGGGAATCGCTGGCCGGCGACCGAATCACCCGGGTCATCGGCATCGTCAACGGTACGACCAACTTCATCCTCTCGCGCATGGACGCCACCGGCGCCGGATTCGACGAGGCGCTCGCGGAGGCCACCTCGCTCGGCTATGCCGAGGCCGATCCGACGGCCGACGTCGACGGCTTCGACGCTGCGGCCAAGGCGGCCATCCTCGCCGGGCTCGCCTTCCACACCCGTGTCACCGCCTCCGACGTCTACCGCGAGGGCATCGGCGAGGTCACTGCCGCTGATATCGCCAGCGCCAAGGCTATGGGCTGCACGGTGAAGCTGCTGGCCATCTGTGAGCGCACCCAGCGCACCGACGGCACCGACCAGATCGCGGTGCGGGTGCACCCGGCAATGATCCCGCGCGCGCATCCACTCGCTAGCGTCGGCGACGCTTTCAATGCCGTCTTCGTCGAGGCCGAGGCGGCCGGGTCGCTGATGTTCTACGGCCGCGGTGCCGGTGGCGCGCCCACCGCCAGCGCCGTCCTAGGTGATCTCGTTGCGGTCGCTCGCAACCGCGTGAGCGGTAGCCACGGCGCGGGCGAGAGCGCGTACGCCGAGCTTGCGATCCAGGCCATGGGTGCGGTCGCCACCCGCTACCACGTCGCCTTAGACGTCTCGGACGAGCCGGGCGTACTGGCGGCGGTGGCGGGCGCCTTCGCCGAGCAGGGCGTCAGCATCCAGACCGTGCGCCAGGAAGGACGCGGCGACGCGGCCACGCTGGTGCTCGTCACCCACGAGGCGACCGATGCCGCGCTGGCCGGCACCGTCGCGGCGCTGGCGGGGATGCCGTTCGTGCGGCGCGCGGCCAGCGTGATGCGCGTCGAGGGCATGGCCGCCGAGTGAGGAGCTGCGGGCCGGCGTTGCCGCGGACGCCGCTGTGGCCCGGGCTGATCGAGGCCTACCGCGACCGGCTTCCGGTCACCGACGCGACGCCGGTCGTGACCCTCTTCGAGGGGGGAACGCCGCTGGTCCACGCGCGCGCGTTGTCCGAGCGCACCGGCTGCACCGTCTACCTCAAGGTCGAAGGAGCCAACCCCACCGGCTCCTTCAAGGATCGCGGCATGACGATGGCGATCTCCAAGGCCGCCGAGGACGGTGCGCAGGCCGTCATTTGCGCCTCCACCGGCAACACGTCGGCGAGTGCCGCTGCTTACGCGGTGCGGGCCGGCATGACCTGTGCGGTGCTCGTGCCGCAGGGCAAGATCGCCCTCGGCAAGATGGCGCAGGCGCTGGTGCACGGTGCGCGCCTGCTGCAGGTCGACGGCAACTTCGACGACTGTCTCGAGCTGGCCCGCAAGCTGGCCGTCGACTACCCGGTCGCGCTCGTGAACTCGGTCAACCCGTTCCGGCTGGAGGGGCAGAAGACCGCGGCGTTCGAGATCTGCGACGCCCTCGGCCGCGCACCCGACGTGCACTGCATCCCGGTCGGCAACGCCGGCAACATCGCCGCCTACTGGAAGGGCTACCGCGAATACGCGGCAGACGGCGTCATCGACGCCACGCCGCGGATGTTCGGCTTCCAGGCAGCGGGCGCGGCGCCGATCGTGAACGGCGCCCCGGTGCTGCATCCGATGACCATTGCCACCGCGATCCGCATCGGCAACCCCGCGTCGTGGACGCTCGCCGAGCGGGCCCGCGACGAGTCGGGCGGCCTGATCGACGCGGTCACCGACAAGCAGATCCTCGAGGCGTACCGGCTCGTCGCCCGCAGCGAGGCGGTCTTCGTCGAACCGGCCTCGGCCGCGAGCATCGCCGGCCTGCTGATGACCGTTGCCGATGGTCGACTGCCGCGCGGTGCGACAGTAGTCTGCACCGTCACCGGCAACGGTCTCAAGGACCCCGACTGGGCGATCTCGGGTGCCCCGAAACCGATCACCGTTCCCATCGACGGCCATGCCGCCGCAGTGCAGCTCGGGTTGGCATGAAGCCGGCTTTCCGCGGCGCGGCCGCGCATGTCCGCGTGCCGGCAACGAGCGCGAACCTCGGTCCGGGATTCGATGCCCTGGGTCTGGCGCTCGGGCTGTACGACGATGTCGTCGCGCGGATCACCGACGACGGCCTGCTGGTCGATGTCGCCGGCGAGGGGGAGGACGTGGCCCGCGACGAGACCCATCTCGTCGCGCGCGCCATGCGGGCCACCTTCGACCGCCTGGGCGGCCAGCCTCGCGGTCTGGAGCTCGCGTGCGCCAACCGCATCCCGCACGGCCGGGGTCTCGGTTCGTCGGCGGCCGCCATCGTCGCGGGGGTGCTGCTTGCTCGGGCGCTCGTACTCGGCGGCGAACGCAAGCTCACCGACGCCCAGGCGCTGGCCCTGGCCGCCGAGATCGAGGGCCATCCGGACAACGTGGCGGCCTGCCTGTTGGGTGGTCTCACCGTCGCCTGGACCGAGGCGACGGCACACGCCGTGAGGCTGGAGCCGGCGCCGTGGCTGCGGCCGGTGGCCGTGATCCCGCCGCACCGGTCGTCCACGCAGCAGGCACGCAGCCTGCTGCCGGGCGAGGTTCCGCACGCTGACGCGGCCGGTAACGCCGGGCGCGCGGCGTTGCTTATCGCGGCCTTGCTCGGGGCAGGCGACGCGCTCTTCGCGGCCACCGAGGATCGGCTGCACCAGCCGTACCGCGCCGGGGTCATGCCCGAGTCCGCGGCGCTGATGGACGCGTTACGTGCCGAGCGGCTGGCCGCCGTCGTGTCCGGAGCTGGTCCGACGATCCTCGTGCTGGCTCGAGATGAACTCGAGGTGCAGCGGGTGACGGCGTTGGCGCCCACCGGCTGGCGGTGCCTGGGGCTGGCCGTCGACGGCGTGGGCGCGCACGTCGTGCCGACGGCCCGCTGAGCACGCCGGCTCGCCCAATCTGCGTCGACCTGCGGAGCCTGCGGAACACGCCGGACGGTCTCGGTGTTGCCGCCTAAACGGGGAGCGTCTACGCTCAACGTGTCAGCCCAGACGCCTGCGTCGCCGTTCGGCGCGTGCTCGACCCATCCCGATCGTGCGAACCAGCCCGATTTCGTGGCCGGCGCTGACTTACCAAACACTCCCCGGGCGCTATGCCCGCCGAGTACAGGATCGAGTCGATCCACCGACCCGGTCCGGCATCGGTCGTGCAGCACACCCGTGCGCCGATCACCGTCGAAAGGTTCCGACATCACTGTGACAGAGACTCACGAGCAGACCCTGCCTGCCGACCGGACGGTCGACGCCTCAGGCGAGGGCGCTGCGCCCCCGGCACGTGCCGACAAGGCACGCCCGGCAACCAAGCGCGGGTCGCTCAGCTCGATGCTGCTGCCCGAGCTACAGCAGGTCGCGGGCGGTCTGGGCATCAGCGCCAGCAAGCTTCGCAAGAGCGAGCTCATCGCCGCGATCGAAACGGCACGCGATTCGTCGGCGACCGCCAACGGCGCCGCCCGCAGCGCCCGCACTCCCCGCGCGGCAGCTGCACCCCGCTCCGACACCGCACCCGATGCTGCACGGGGCACCGACACCCCCGAGCGCGCCCAGCGCGACGAGCCGCGCGCGACGCAGGCTCCCGACGACGGCGGAGCGGCCGACGGCGGAGCAGCAACCAGCACCGACCGGCGTGGCGATCAGCCGCGGCAGGGCAACCAGGGCCAGAGCCGCCAGCAGGCCAACCGCGACGGCGGTGCCTCGGCCAACCGCGACGGCGGCCAGTACCAAGCAAACCCGAACCGGCAGCAGGGCAACCGCGGTGACGCCCAGAACCGCAGCGACAGCCAGAACCGCGGTGACGTTCAAAACCGCAGCGACGGCCAGGGCGATGACGACGACTTCGACGGCCGCCGCCGGGGTCGCCGCTACCGCGACCGTCGCGGGCGCACCCGCGACCGCGTGGTCGGCCAGCCGGGAGCGGGAAACGACGCTGAACCGACCATCTCCGAAGACGATGTGCTCGTCCCGGTCGCCGGCATCGTCGACGCGATCGAGGACAAGAACAGCTGGTTCGTGCGGACCAGCGGGTACTTCGCCAGCCCTGAAGATCTCTACGTCCCCAACTCCTTCGTCCGCCGTTTTGGCCTGCGCCGGGGCGACGCGATCACCGGCGCTGTCCGGCAGGCGCGCGACGGGGAGCGCCGCGAGAAGTTCAACCCGCTGGTGCGTCTGGACACCATCAATGGCCGCGACCCGGAGCTAGCCAAGAACCGGGTCGAGTTCACCAAGCTGACGCCGCTGTACCCGCAGGAGCGGCTGCGCTTGGAGACCGAGCCGCACATCCTCACCACGCGGGTGATCGACTTGGTGATGCCCATCGGCAAGGGCCAGCGCGCGCTGATCGTCTCGCCGCCGAAGGCCGGCAAGACCATGGTGTTGCAGGCAATCGCCAACGCGATCGCGACCAACAATCCCGAAGTGCACCTCATGGTCGTGCTCATCGACGAGCGTCCCGAAGAGGTCACCGACATGCAGCGCTCGGTGAAGGGCGAGGTCGTCGCCTCCACCTTCGACCGCCGACCGCAGGACCACATAACCGTCGCCGAGTTGTCGATCGAACGGGCCAAGCGGCTCGTCGAGATGGGCCACGACGTGGTCGTGCTGCTCGACTCGATCACCCGGCTCGGGCGCGCCTACAACCTGGGTGCTCCGGCCAGCGGCCGCATCCTCTCCGGTGGCGTCGACTCGACCGCGCTGTACCCGCCGAAGCGCTTCCTCGGTGCCGCCCGCAACATCGAGAACGGCGGCTCGCTGACCATCCTGGCGACGGCGTTGGTCGAGACCGGCTCGGCCGGTGACACGGTGATCTTCGAGGAGTTCAAGGGCACCGGCAACGCCGAGCTCAAGCTCGACCGCAAGATCGCCGACAAGCGCGTGTTCCCTGCCGTGGACGTCGACCAGTCCTCCACTCGCAAGGAGGAGTTGCTGCTGTCGCCGGACGAGCTTTCCGTCACGATCAAGCTGCGCCGCGTGCTGCACTCGCTCGAACAGCAGCAGGCGATCGACCTGCTGCTCGACCGGCTCAAGAAGTCCCGGACGAACCTCGAGTTCCTGATGCAGATCGCCAAGACCACCCCCGGCCAGGAATAGCGCCCGGCCGTGCCCCGCGGGTTGATCCCGCGGTGCCGTCAGGGTGTTAGCGGGGCGGGAACAACCACCGGTCGATCAGCGTTGCAGCCGCCGTTTTGGTCGGTTCGCCTCCGGGCTGGCAGACTGGACGAGCTCATCACCCGGCTCCGGTTCACGGCTGCGCACGTCCACGGCAGGCGACCCGGCGGCCATCAGCTCCGCGGTTCGTCGCGGCACGAAGGGAACCAGACGTGAAGGACGCAATCCACCCCGACTACGTGGTGACGCAGGTGAGCTGTTCCTGCGGCAATACGTTCACGACTCGCAGCACCGCGAAGTCGGGCCAGCTGCACGCCGACGTGTGCTCGGCCTGTCACCCGTTCTACACGGGCAAGCAGAAGATCATGGATGTCGGTGGCCGCGTCGACAAGTTCGAGAAGCGCTTCGGCAAGCGCGTCCGCACCTCCTAGCTACCACGACGGCGCCCGCCGGGTGTGGTGTGCGCAGGGAGGACTGTCGTGAGTGAGGCGATCGGCAAGCTGCCTGAGGTGCTCGCCGAGTACGCCGAGGTGGAGCGGGCCCTGGCCGACCCCTCGGTCCACGAACAGCAGGGCCGCGCCCGCACCTTGGGCCGACGCTTCGCCCAGCTCGCGCCGATCGTTGCCGCGGCCGGTGAGCTGACCGCGGTACACGGGGATCTGGCCGCGGCTCAGGAGCTGGCCAGCGAGGATCCGTCGTTCGCGGCCGAGGCCGATCAGCTGAGCGCGCGGATCGCCGAGCTGGAGGCCCGCCTGCGCGAGCTGCTGCTGCCCAAGGACCCGAACGACGGCAAGGACGTCATCCTCGAGATCAAGGCAGGTGAGGGCGGCGACGAGTCGGCGCTGTTCGCCGCGGACCTGCTGCGCATGTACCTGCGCTTCGCCGAGCGCCACGGCTGGGTGACCGACGTCCTCGACGACGAGCCCACCGACCTCGGCGGCAAGAAGTCGGTGACGATCGCGGTCCGCGCCCGCCGAGCCGACGATTCGGTCTGGTCGCGCCTGAAGTTCGAGGGTGGGGTGCATCGCGTGCAGCGAGTCCCCGCCACCGAGTCGCAGGGACGCATCCACACCTCGGCAGCCGGCGTGCTCGTGCTGCCCGAGGCCGAGGATGTCGAGATCCAGATCGATCCCAACGACCTGCGTATCGACGTCTTTCGCTCCTCGGGGCCCGGCGGGCAGAGCGTGAACACCACCGATTCGGCGGTGCGCATCACGCACGTCCCCACCGGGACCGTCGTGTCCATGCAGAACGAGAAGAGTCAGCTGCAGAACCGCGAGGCCGGCATGCGGGTGTTACGGGCGCGGCTGCTGGCCGCGGCTCAGGAGCAGGCCGATGCGGCCACCGCCGATGCCAGGCGCTCGCAGGTCCGTACCGTCGACCGCTCCGAGCGAGTTCGCACCTACAACTTCGCGGAGAATCGCATCAGTGATCACCGCGTCGGGTTCAAGGCTTACAACCTCGACCAGGTCCTCGACGGGGCTCTCGACGACGTGATCGACGCGCTCGCTCATGCCGACACCGAGGCGATGCTCGCCGGCACCCAGTGACGTCCCCCCGCGAGCTGCTCGCCGCGGCAACGGCCCGGCTGGGCGCGGCCGGCGTCGCGTCGCCCCGCGTGGATGCCGAGCTGCTTCTGGCCCACACGCTCGGTATCGAGCGCAGCCGCCTGGTCCTTGCCGGGATGGTCGCTCCGGCTGCTGCCGCGGACTATCAGCATCTTGTGCAGCGGCGGGCGGCCCGTGAGCCGCTGCAGCACCTCACCGGCCATGCTCCGTTCCGGCACGTCGATCTCGCCGTCGGACGCGGGGTGTTCGTGCCGCGCCAGGAGACCGAGCTGCTCGTCGACGCGGTGCTGGACGCACTCCGCGGGCTCACCAGCCCCGTGGTGGTCGATCTCTGCTCCGGCAGTGGCGCCCTCGCGGTCGCGCTGGCAGACGAGCTGCCCGCGGCCCGGGTGGTCGCCGTCGAACGGCCCGGTCCGGCGCTGGAATGGCTGTACCGCAACACCAGGCAGACCGCTGTCGAGGTGGTCGAAGCCGATGTAGCTGACCCGAACCTGCTCATCGCTATGCGCGCAACGGTCGATGCCCTCGTCAGCAACCCGCCCTACGTGCCCGGTGGAGTCGAGGTCGAGCCCGAAGTCTGGGCCGATCCTGACATCGCGGTCTTTGCGGGCGTGGACGGCCTGGCCCTCATGCCCGCCGTCATCGCCCGAGCGGCCGAGCTGCTCAGGCCGGGGGGAGTCACGGCGATCGAGCACGACGACTCGCACGAGCGCGCCGTCCCTGCGCTGCTCGTGGCCGATGGCCGGTGGCGCGAGATCGTCGACCACCACGACCTCACCGGACGCCCGCGCTACGTCACCGCGACGAGGGCGTGATCGGGCCTGGCGGCGAGGCTAGGGCAGGATGATGACGTGGCCCTGTTCTACGACTGCAACGACTCGTCGGTCCGGACGAGCGCCATCGCCTCAGCCGCTCACAGCGTGGCGTCCGGGCAGCTCGTCGTGCTGCCGACCGACACGGTGTACGGCATCGGGGCGGACGCCTTCGACAGCCAGGCGGTGGCGGGGCTGCTGGCGGCGAAGGGACGCGGACGCGACATGCCGGTGCCGGTCCTGGTGGGCTCCTGGACGACCATCGAGGGACTCTCAGGTGCGGTCAGCGACCGCACCTGGGACCTCGTCGAGGCGTTCTGGCCGGGCGGGCTCACCCTGGTCGTCGAGCATGCCCCATCGCTGGCCTGGGATCTCGGCGACTCCCGCGGAACCGTGGCGATCCGGATGCCGCTGCATCCCGTCGCGATCGAGCTGCTCGAGGTCACCGGGCCGATGGCGGTGTCCAGCGCGAACCGCTCCGGCCAACCGGCCGCGTTGAGCGCCGAGCAGGCGCGCGAGCAACTCGGTGACGAAGTGGCCG
>JAYTRE010000137.1:0-2589 GCA_043746395.1 Pseudonocardiales bacterium | reverse complement strand
AGCCGCCCGCGCTTGGCATAGCGCAGCCGCACCCGCTGGACGACCGGGGGCGGCGGGGGGCCTTCGGGGACGCGGCGAGCCATGCGTGCAGTCTCCCGCTCCCGGCGTCTCGACGTGATCGATCCGCACCCAGGCGGCCTGGCTGCCGCTCCAGCGCGGATCGATCAGGTATGCGTGCTCGCCAGCGGCAGCAGCGTGCGCCCCGTTGGGCCGATCTGGATATCGGTGCCGAGGTTCGAGCAGACCCCGCAGTCGAAGCAGGGGGTCCAGCGGCAGTCATCCTGCTCGAACTCGCCGAGCGCGTCCTGCCAGTCGTCCCACAGCCACTGCTTGTCCAGGCCCGAGTCGAGGTGATCCCAGGGCAGCACCTCGTCCCCGTCGCGCTCGCGGGTGGTGAACCAGGCCAGGTCGACGCCGTGCAGCTCGGCCTCGGCGGCGCCGACCCAGCGGGCGAACGAGAAGTGCTCGCTCCAGCCGTCGAAGCGCCCGCCCTCGCGCCACACCCGCTCGATGACCGCGCCCACGCGACGGTCGCCGCGCGAGAGCAGCCCCTCGACCAGCGACGGCTCGCCGTCGTGGTAGCGCATCCCGATGTTGCGCCCGAGCGATCGGTTGGCGTTGATCGCCTCCCGCAGCCTGCGCAGCCGCGCGTCGACGACCTCGGGCGCGGCCTGGGCGGCCCATTGGAAAGGGGTGTGCGGCTTGGGCACGAAGCCACCGATCGACACCGTGCAGCGGATGTCCTTGCTGTTGGCCGCCTCGCGGCCGGCCCGGATGACGTCGTGGGCCAGCTCGGCGATCTCGAGGATGTCCTCGTCGGTCTCGGTCGGCAGGCCGCACATGAAGTACAGCTTCACCTGCCGCCAGCCCTGGCTGTAGGCCGCGCTGACCGTGCGGATCAGATCGTCCTTGCTCACCATCTTGTTGATCACGCGACGCAGCCGCTCGCTGCCCCCCTCGGGGGCGAACGTCAGACCCGAGCGCCGGCCGTTGCGGCTGAACTCGTTGGCCAGGTCAATGTTGAACGCGTCTACTCGGGTGGACGGAAGCGACAGGCTGATCCGCTCCTCGGCATAACGATCGGCCAGCTGCTTGGCCAGCGGGCCGATCTCGGAGTGGTCCGCACTCGACAGCGAGAGCAGCCCGACCTCCTCGAAACCGGTCGCCGCCAGACCCTGCGCCACCATCTCGCCGATACCGGTGATGCTGCGCTCGCGAACCGGTCGCGTGATCATGCCCGCCTGGCAGAACCGGCAGCCGCGGGTGCAGCCGCGAAAGATCTCAACGCTCATCCGCTCGTGGACGGTCTCCGCGAGCGGCACGAGCGGCGTCTTCGGATAGGCCCAGTCGTCGAGGTCCATGACGGTGTGCTTGCTGACCCGTTCGGGGATGCCGGGCCGGTTGGGCCGGACCGCGGCGATGCGTCCGTCGGCCAAATAGCTCACGTCGTAGAAGCGCGGCACGTAGACACCGCCGGTGCGAGCCAGCCGGGTGAGCAGCCCGTCGCGCCCGCCGGGGCAGCCTGCGGCCTTCCAGTCACGCACGACGTCGGTGATCGTGCCGACGATTTGCTCTCCGTCGCCGAGCACCGCCGCATCGACGAAGTCCGCGATCGGTTCGGGGTTGAACGCGGCGTGCCCACCGGCGATGACGATCGGGTGCGTGCCGTCCCGGTCGGCGGCGTGCAGCGGGATGCCGGCGAGATCGAGCGCGGTGAGCAGGTTGGTGTAGCCGAGTTCGGTGGCGAAACTGACGCCGAGCAGGTCGAAGGCACCGACGGGGTGGTGGGCGTCGACGGTGAACTGGCTGATGCCGTGCTCGCGCATCAACGCCTCGAGATCCGGCCAGACCGCGTACGTACGCTCGGCCAGCGCATCGGCCCGCTCGTTGATGACCTCGTAGAGGATCTGAACGCCCTGGTTGGGCAGGCCCACCTCGTACGCGTCGGGGTACATCAGCGCCCACCGCACCGCAACGGAGTCCCAGTCCTTGGTGCAGGCGTTGAGTTCGCCGCCCACGTATTGGATCGGCTTGCTCACCCGCGGCAGCAGCGGCTCGAGCAGCGAGAACAGCGAGGCAACGCTCGGCTCGCGTCGCTGGTCGGTCACGGGCTCCCATGCTACGGGCCTCTGCAAAGATCGCGGACGTGCGATCGCCACCACCCCCACTGCTGCTGCTGGGCAGCATCGCCTCGGTGCAGTTCGGCGCGGCATTCGCTGACAAGCTGTTCGCTCAGGCCGGCCCCGCCGGGGTGGTGCTGCTGCGCCTGGCCCTGTCGGCCGCCATCCTGCTCGCGGTCACCCGGCCGTCGCTGCGCGGCCGGTCCCGACGCGACCTCGCGCATGCGGTCGCGTTCGGTCTCGTCCTCGGCGGGATGAACTGGAGCTTCTATGAGGCGCTCAATCGCCTGCCGCTGGGGCCCGCGGTGACGATCGAGTTCGTCGGGCCCCTCGCGGTCGCCGTCGCGGGCTCGCGCCGGGCCCTCGACGCGGTGTGGGTCGTGCTGGCCGGCGGTGGCGTCACCCTGCTGGCGGTACGCGGCGACCATCGCCACATCGCGGCGACCGGCGTGCTGCTCGCGCTGCTTGC
>JAYTRE010000136.1:0-3652 GCA_043746395.1 Pseudonocardiales bacterium | reverse complement strand
AGCTCGGCGGCGCTGACGACGGGCACCAGCTCGACGCCGGCCGGCACCGGCAACTCGGTGTTGGCGGCCACCAGGGTCACCTGGGCGCCGCGGGCGGCGGCCACGAGCGCCACCGCGAAGCCCTGCCGCCCCGAGGAGGCGTTGCCCAGGTAGCGGACCGGATCCAGCGCTTCGCGCGTCCCGCCGGCGCTGACGACGACGCGGCGGCCGACCAGGTCAGCGGGCAGCGCGTCGGGATGCAGCAGCAGCAGCTCGGCGAGCTGGGCGATCTCGGCGGGTTCGGGCAGCCGGCCCTTGCCGGAATCGGCCCCGGTGAGGCGACCGCTCGCCGGCTCCAGCACGATCGAGCCGCGGGCGCGCAGGGTTGCGACGTTGGCGACGGTCGCGGGGTGCTCCCACATCTCGGTGTGCATGGCCGGGGCGTACAGCACCGGGCAGCGGGCGGTGAGCAGGGTGTTGGTGAGCAGATCGTCGGCCAGCCCGTGCGCGGCCCGGGCCAGCAGATCGGCGGTGGCCGGTGCGACCACGACGAGCTCGGCGCGACGGCCCAGCTGCACGTGCGGCACGGCGTCCGCGTCGGCCCAAGCGTCCGCAGTGACCGGATGGTGCGACAGGGCCGCCCAGGTGGGTGCCCCGACGAACCTCAGCGCCGACTCGGTCGGCACCACCGTGACGTCGTGCCCGGCCTCGGTGAGCAGGCGCAGCACCTCGACGACCTTGTAGGCGGCGATGCCCCCACCGACGCCGAGGACGATCCTGGCTACGCTCACCGAATCCCCTTCAGGCTGCTCGGTTCAGCGACGTCAGTCGGAAGGCTTGAACTCGATCAAATCGGCGTTGATCTCGCGCAGCGCGATGGACAGCGGCTTCTCCTGCGGCGCGGTGTCGACCAGCGGGCCAACGTACTCCAGCAGGCCCTCACCGAGCTGGCTGTAGTAGGCGTTGATCTGGCGCGCGCGCTTGGCCGCGATGATCACCAGGGCGTACTTCGACTGGGTGCGGTCGAGCAGCTCGTCGATGGGCGGGTTGGTGATGCCCTCGGGTGCGGACACGGTTGCGGACACGTCTTCGCTCTCTTGTCGGTGTGCAAAAGGTGGAGCCGACGCGATCAGCGGCAGACGGCTTCGATCAATCCTACCAACTCGGCGGCCGCCCGACCGATTTCGTCGTTGACGACGACGTCGTCGAACTCGCCCTCGGCAGACAGTTCGACCCGCGCCTGCGCCAGCCGGGCCGCGATCACCTGTGCCGACTCGGTCCCCCGGCCGGTGAGCCGGCGTTCGAGCTCGTCCCAGGACGGTGGCGCCAGGAACACCAGGTACGCCTCCGGCAGGGACCCGCGGATCTGCCGCGCGCCGTGCAACTCGATCTCCAACAGCGTGGGGACGCCGGCCGCGAGCCGCGCCTGGACCGGGGCCAGGGGCGTGCCGTACCAGTTGCCCGCGAATTCAGCGTGTTCGAGCAGTTCGCCGGCCCGCACCATGCGGGCGAACTCGGGCCGGTCGACGAACTGGTACTCGACGCCGTCGGTCTCACCTGGGCGCGGCGGGCGCGTCGTGCAGGAGACCGAGACCCAGATGTGCGGGTAGAGCTCGCGGACCCGGGCGACGACCGTCCCCTTGCCGACCCCCGACGGCCCCGACAGGACGGTCAGCCGGGTCGTCATGCCCCGAAAATCTATCGGGTGCTCGCCGACGCCGTCAGCCGGCCACGGCCTGGGCTGGTCTAGGCTCCCCGAGCCGGCGCCGCCACGCGCACCGCTCGGCACCCGTCCCAGGGCAATGCCGCCCGATCGTCCGCCAGCCGAAATCTTGACCATTGCGGCAGGATGCAAGCACGTACCCCGGTCGGCCACCTGCCGGTCGGGGTCCTCGAATGGAGCCCGCCTTGCTCATCGGAGTCATCCGCGAGTCCCGTCCAGGGGAGACCCGCGTGGCCGCCACGCCGGCCACCGTGACCCAGCTGCTGGGCCTCGGCTATGACGTCATGGTCGAGTCCGGCGCCGGCGTGGGCGCGAACCTCGCCGACGACGCCTACGCCGAAGCCGGGGCGCGGATCGGCACCCAGGCCGAGACCTGGCGCGCCGACGTCGTGTTCACCGTGAACGCCCCGTCCACCGCGGAGATCGCTCTGCTCGGCGACGGGGCGACGCTCGTCAGCCTGCTCAGCCCGGCCCTGAACCCGCAACTGCTCGAGGAGCTGGCCCGGCGGCCGATCACCGCGCTGTCCATGGACGCGGTGCCGCGGATCTCGCGCGCGCAGTCGCTTGACGTGCTGAGCTCGATGGCCAACATTGCCGGGTACCGCGCCGTGATCGAGGCGGCGCACACGTTCGGCCGGTTCTTCACCGGGCAGGTCACCGCCGCCGGCAAGGTGCCGCCCGCCAAGGTGCTCGTCGCCGGGGCTGGCGTCGCCGGTCTCGCGGCGATCGGTGCGGCTGGCAGCCTGGGCGCGATCGTGCGCGCCACCGACGCGCGCCCCGAGGTCGGCGAACAGGTCCGGTCCATGGGCGCCGAGTTCCTCGCCGTCGACGTCGGCGAGCAGCAGGCCAGCAGCGACGGCTATGCCAAGCAGACCTCGGCGGACTTCGACCGTCGCGCTGCCGAGCTCTACGCCGAGCAGGCCGCCGACGTCGACATCATCATCACCACCGCCCTCATCCCGGGCCGGCCGGCTCCGCGGCTGATCACCGAGGAGATGGTGGCGAGCATGCGGGCCGGAAGCGTGATCGTCGACATGGCGGCCGCGCAGGGCGGCAACGTCGCCGGGTCGGTGGCCGGGGAACTCGTCGTCACCCCCAACAAGGTGTCGATCATCGGCTACACCGACCTGCCCGGCCGGCTGCCGACCCAAGCCTCGCAGCTGTACGGCACGAACCTGGTCAACCTGATGAAGCTGCTGACGCCCGGCAAGGCCGGCCAGCTCGTCCTCGACTTCGATGACGTCGTGCAGCGCTCGATGACCGTCGTCCGGGACGGGCAGACGACCTGGCCGCCGCCGCCGGTCCCGGTCTCGGCTGCCGCGCCCGCACCGCCCGTCGCGGCGCGCCCGGTGAAGGAACCCAAGGCCCCCCCGCCGCCGGCGCGCAAGTTCATCGTGGTCGGGATCGGCGCCGCGCTGCTGTTCCTGATCACCGCGTTCTCGCCCAGCCCGCTGATCGAGCACCTCACCGTGTTCGCGCTCGCGATCGTCATCGGCTACTACGTGATCGGTCACGTCCACCACGCCCTGCACACCCCGTTGATGTCGGTCACCAACGCGATCTCCGGGATCATCGTCGTCGGCGCGCTGCTGCAGATCGGGCATGCGCACACCGCGACCACCGTCCTGGCCTTCGTCGCGATCCTAATGGCGAGCATCAACGTCTTCGGTGGGTTCACCGTCACGCGCCGCATGCTCGGCATGTTCACCAGGGGCTGACGAGTAATGACTACTGAGCGACGCTTGCGGAGCGAGCGATGACTGCCGCTACCGCCGCCCAGGCGGCCTACATCGTTGCTGCGCTGCTGTTCATCCTCAGCCTCGCGGGCCTGTCCAAGCACGAGTCGGCCAAGTCCGGCAACAGCTTCGGCATCGCCGGCATGGTGATCGCGCTTGCCGCGACGATCGGCCTGGCCTCCCGCAGCATCGCCGCAACCGGCATCGGGCTGCT
>JAYTRE010000135.1:0-4024 GCA_043746395.1 Pseudonocardiales bacterium | reverse complement strand
GTCGCGAGACGGTGGGCCAGCGCGGTACGCGATCAGAGGTTGCCGCGCCGCTCCTGCTCGCGCTCGATCGCCTCGAACAGCGCCTTGAAGTTTCCCTTGCCGAAGCCCAGCGAGCCGTGCCGCTCGATGAGCTCGAAGAACACGGTCGGGCGGTCGCCGACCGGCTTGGTGAAGATCTGCAGCAGGTAGCCATCCTCGTCGCGGTCGACGAGGATGCGGCGCGCCTTCAGCTCGTCGATCGGCACCCGGACGGGCCCGATCCGCGCGCGCAACTCGGGGTCGTCGTAATAGGAGTCCGGCGTGTCGAGGAACTCGACGCCGCGCGCGCGCATCTCGTCGGTGGTGCGGAGGATGTCGTTGGTGGCCAGCGCGATGTGCTGGCAGCCCGGCCCGTCATAGAACTCGAGGTACTCGTCGATTTGCGACTTGCACTTGCCGGGGGCGGGTTCGTTCAGCGGGAATTTGACGCGGTGGTTGCCGTTGGCCACCACCTTCGACATCAGCGCCGAGTAGTCGGTCGCGATGTCGTCGCCGACGAATTCGGCCATGTTCACGAAGCCCATCACCCGGTTGTAGAAGTCGACCCACTGATCCATGCGGCCGAGTTCGACGTTGCCGACGCAGTGATCGACGGCCTGGAAGAACCGCCGCGACGGCGCCGCCATCGTCGAGGCACGCGCGACATACCCGGGCAGATATACGCCGGTATAGCGCGAGCGGTCGACCAGCGTGTGCCGCGTCTGGCCGTAGGCGGCCAGCGCGGCCGTCCGCACCGTGCCGTGCTCGTCGCTGCGGTCGTAAGGCTCGTCGAGGATCGTCGCGCCCTCCGCTCTCGCGTGGGCAATGCACTTGTCGACGTCGGGAACCTCGAGGGCGAGGTCGACGACACCGTCGCCGTGCGCACGGTGATGGTCGGCGTAGCGGCTCGCGGGGTCAACCACCCCGATGATCACGAAACGCGCCGAGCCGGAGCGCAGCACGAATGCCTTGTGGTCGCGGTTGCCCGTCTCGGGGCCCGAGTAGCCGACCAGTGTCATGCCGAAGGCGTGCTGGTAGTAGTGCGCGCTCTGGGTGGCATTGCCGGAGACGAGGACGACCGCATCCAGCGCGGTCACCGGGAAGGGGTCTGCGGCTTCGTCGTAGTCGACCAGGCCCACCAATTGCTTGAGCCGCTCGACGGTGAGCTCGGCGGCGCGCTCCTGCGGGGTGAGTTCGACACTCGTCATGACGCCAGCCTGCGGCGCCGCACCATAATGCGCAACCGCACGGCCACACGCCAGGCAAAATGCACAGACTGTCTAGTTGACACCCCACACATTGATACATGTTGTTTAGAACAGTGCGGCCACCCCGGCGGCGACCGCGAAAGCGCCGAACAGCGCCCCGGCGACGCGGTGGACCAGGCGCAGCGGTACCCGCCGCACGATCACCGAGCCAGCCACGATCGCCAGCGTCGCGACCACGACGAGCGCCGCCCACGCGCCAAGTCCCGTGGCCACGGCGTGCGAGATGCCCCGCTGGCGCGCCACCAGCGCGGCCGTCGCGAGCTGGCTCGCATCGCCCCACTCGGCCGCGAACAGGACGCCGAACGACGTCGCGGCAATCCGCCAGAACGGCAGCGCCACCCGGGCCCCAGCCGGCTGGACCTCGTCGTCGGCCGCGAACGACTCCCGCAGCAGCAGCACCGCGCCGACAGCGAATAGCAGCGCCACCACGCCCTCGACCACGCGGCGGGGCAGCAGGGTCAGCAACCCGCCGAAGCTGGCCGCAATGGCGCACTGCACCGCAAAGGCGACCGCCACGCCCAGCAGCACGGGGCGGGGCCGGTACCGCGTCGACAGCACGAGGGAAGCGACGAGAGTCTTGTCAGGCAGCTCGACGAGCACGACGACGCCAAAGGCGAGCAGCGCGGTCATCAGTAACGTCATGGCACGGTCCATCCTGCCGTGTCCTCCCGGCCGGGGTGCCCACCTGGTCCTAGCCTGGTCACGATGTCCACCTATGTCGCGGTCTTCGCTCTCGTGCTCGCCTACGCCGCGCTCGTCGCGGCGTACTGCGCGCTGCGCACGCTGGCCAAGCTGCGCCGCGCCACAGCGGTCCTGACCCGGGGCAGCCGCACCGAGACCGGCGTCGAATCCCTCGTCGAGGCGGCCGGCCGCACGGCAGAACGCACCGCGGAGCTCGCCGAGCAGCTCGCCCAACTGCGCTGCGAGGTGGCCGCCGCTCGACAACAGCCCGCACGCGCCGACACCGCGACCGAGGGCGCGCTGCGCAGCGTCGCGCTGGTCCGCTACGACGCGTTCGCCGACCTGTCCGGACGGATGTCGTTCTCGCTCGCGCTGCTCGACGACGGCGGCAACGGTGTGACGATAAGCGCGCTGGCCGGGCGCACCGACACCCGCGTCTACGCCAAGGGCGTGGCAGCCGGCAAGGGTGAGCTCCAGCTGTCGCCGGAGGAACTGCAGGCGGTCACCGCTGCCCTGGAGCGCAAGCGCGGCCTGCTGCACCGGCGCGCCGGCTGAGCGTTCTCGTACGCTTCGGCACGTGACCGTTCTCGCCTACCTCGGGCCCGAGGGCACCTTCGCGCACGCCGCGGTGGGCACCCTGCCCGTAGCAGCCGGCGCGCGGCTGCTACCGATGGCCAACGTGACCCTGGCCATCGACGCGGTCCGCGCCGGCCAGGCCGACGCCGCGCTCGTGCCGCTCGAGAACTCCGTCGAGGGGGCAGTACCGGCGACCCTGGACGAGCTGGCCAACGGAGCGCCGCTGGTGATCGTGGCCGAGACCTACCTGCCAGTCTGCTTCGAGCTCATGACGCGCAGGGGTACCGCCCTCACCGCCATCGGCACCGTCGCGACGCATCCGCACGCCGAGGCGCAGGTTCGGCGGTGGCTGATCACCCACCTGCCGGCGGCTGAGGTGGCCCTGGTGGCCTCCACCGCCGCTGCTGCCACCGCAGTCGCGGCCGGGCAGTACGACGCGGCCGTGGGCGCGGCCGTCGCCGCGGAGCGAAACGGGCTGGAGATCCTCGCGCACGACATCGCCGACAGCCCCGGTGCGGTCACCCGCTTCGTGCTGCTCACCCGCCCCACACCGCCGGCGGCTCCCACCGGCAACGACCGGACCAGCCTCGTCGCCTATCTGCGCGAGGACCACGCCGGGGCGCTGCTCGAGATCCTCACCGAGTTCGCCACCCGCGCCGTGAACCTGACCCGCATCGAGTCCCGCCCGACGAAGGGACGCATCGGGCAGTACTGCTTCTCCATCGACTGCGAGGGGCACATCGCCGACGAGCGGGTCGGCGACGCGGTCGCCGCGCTGCACCGGGTGTGCGCGGACGTGCGCTACCTGGGCTCCTACGTGCGCCGCGACGGGACCCGCGGCCCGATCGCACGGGGCCGTGCCGACGGCGACTTCGGGGCCTCCCGGGACTGGCTGGAGCGGGTCCGCAGGACCGGCACGCCATAGCGTCCGGCCGCGCGGCGCAACGCGTCAACTTGACGCCACTGCCGGCGTGCCGGACGCTAGGCAGGCGGGTAGGTCGGGGCTGTCGAAGGAACACGCTTCTCATGTACCGACTTCGCCGCCTTGCGGTGTGCCTAGGTGCCCTGCTGTTGACCTCCACCGTGCTGCTGCCGAACCTGCGCACACCGCAGTCCCGGGCAGCGGTGCCCCCACAGCTCCTGGCCGCGGCGCCGGACTTCGCGACCGACACCTTCGCCGATCCGTGGGACTTCAGCGATGTCTCCGACATCCTGCTGGACAACACGGGCCCGGCGAACGGCCTCGCGGCCGCCTCGATCAGTGGGGGGCTGCTGTCGCTGCGCATTGCCAGGCCGTCCTACATCTCCCCGCTGTGGGGCGGCTACAACGGTGCGCTACACCTGGGCCGCGACGGCGCGCTCGCGCAGAACATGGTGCACGCCAGTTACTACACCACCTTGCACCTGCACGTGTACTCCTCGCAGGCGCTGTCGGTGGCGTTGATGTGGTTCAGCTGCCCGACGGTCAGCGCGTCCTGCCT
>JAYTRE010000134.1:0-2928 GCA_043746395.1 Pseudonocardiales bacterium | reverse complement strand
CTCGGCTCCCGACCAGGCCGCGCGCGACATCGAAGCCAGCACCGTCGCGCAGGGCCCGAACGACGGCCCAGCCGGCGAGGACCGCCACGGCATGTTCGGCATCAGCGGCTCGGGCGACACTTCCGGCTTCGGCGGTCTGGTGCGCGAGCGGTGGGTGCCGCCGGCGGCCGAGCCTCCCTACGGCGGCTACTTCGACGAGTTGGTCGATACCCTGCAGGCCGCCTACCCGGACTTCGCCGCCGCCGTCACCACCATCGTCGTCGACCGCGACGAGCTGACCCTGCACGTCGCTCGGGAGCACCTGCTCGGCCTGGCCCGGACGCTGCGCGACGACCCCTGCCTGCGTTTCGAACTCTGCTCGAGTGTCTCCGGCGTGGACTACCTCGGCGCTCGGGAGCGACTGCATGCGGTCTACCACCTGACGTCGATGACCTACCGCCGGCGGCTGCGCCTGGAGGTCGCGCTCGGCGTCGACGACCCGCACGTCGCCTCGCTCACCGCCCTCTACCCCGGCGCGGACTGGCAGGAGCGCGAGGCCTACGACATGTTCGGCATCATCTTCGACGGCCACCCGGCCCTCACCCGCATCCTGATGCCCGACGACTGGGACGGCCACCCGCAGCGCAAGGACTACCCGCTCGGCGGCATCGCGGTGCAGTACAAGGGCGCCACCATCCCGCCGCCGGACGAGAGGCGGGCCTACAAGTGACCGACTCTTACGCACCGTCGCGGGCCACCACCGAGGGCCGCGTCTACAACCTGACGGGCGGCGACTGGGACCAGGTGCTCGGCGGCGAGCCGATAGGCGACGAGCGGCTGGTGCTCAACATGGGCCCGCAGCACCCGTCGACGCACGGCGTGCTGCGGCTCGTTCTCGAGCTCGAGGGCGAGACGGTCACCGACGCGCGGGTCGTCGTCGGCTACCTGCACACCGGTATCGAGAAGAACACCGAGTTTCGCACCTGGACGCAGGCGGTCACGTTCCTGACCCGCGCCGACTACCTTTCGCCGTTCTTTAATGAGACGGCCTACTGCCTGGGCGTCGAGCGGCTGCTCGGGGTCGAGGTGCCCGGCCGCGCTCAGCTCATCAGAGTGTTGATGATGGAGATCAACCGGCTCTCCTCGCACTGGGTGTGGCTGGCCACCGGCGGCATGGAGCTGGGCGCGCTCACCGCCATGACCAACGGGTTCCGCGCCCGCGAGCGTTGCCTGGACGTCTTCGAGCTGATCACCGGCCTGCGCATGAACCACGCCTACGTGCGCCCCGGCGGCGTGGCCCAGGACCTGCCGGACGGCTATGACGACGCGATCCGGGACTGGATCGAGGAGATGCGCACGGAACTCACCGGCGTCGAGCGGTTGCTGACCGGTCAGCCGATCTGGATCCAGCGCCTCAAGGATGTCGGCTGGATCGGTGTCGAAGGCTGCATCGCGCTCGGCATCACCGGCCCGCTGCTGCGTGCCGCGGGACTGCCGTGGGACCTGCGCAAGACCGAGCCGTACCTCGGCTACGAAACCTTCGACTTCGACGTGCCCACCGACGACCGCGGTGACTGCTGGTCGCGGTTCGTGGTGCGCGTCGCGGAGATGTGGGAGTCGCTGAAGATCATCGAGCAGGTCCTCGACCGGCTCGAGCCGGGCCCGACGATGATCGACGACCCGAAGATCGCCTGGCCGGCCAAGCTGTCGCTCGGCCCGGACGGGATGGGCAACTCCCTCGAGCACGTGCAGAAGATCATGGGCACCTCGATGGAGTCGCTCATCCACCACTTCAAGCTCGTCACCGAGGGTTTCCGCGTCCCGCCGGGGCAGGTGTACAGCGCTGTCGAGTCTCCTCGCGGCGAGCTGGGCGCCCACATCGTCAGTGACGGCGGTACGCGTCCCTACCGGGTGCACTTCCGCGAGCCGTCGTTCATCAACCTGCAGGGCACAGCGACGATGGCGATCGGCGGCATGGTCGCCGATGTCATCGCCTCGGTGGCCTCGATCGACCCCGTGATGGGTGGGTGTGATCGGTGACTGACAGCAACTTCCGCACCAGCGTTGTGCAGCTGGAGCGACCCGGTGATCCGAGCGTGTTCGGCGAGCAGACCCGCGCCGAAGCCGCGGAAATCATTGCCCGCTATCCCGCCGGCCGGGCGCGCTCCGCGCTGCTCCCGATGCTGCACCTGGTCCAGTCCGAACAGGGCTACCTGACAGCGGACGGGATCGCCTTCTGCGCCGAGCAGCTCGAGCTGACCAAGGCCCAGGTCGCCGCGGTCGTCACTTTCTACACGATGTACAAGCGCGTTCCCACCGGCGAGTTCCTCATCAGCGTCTGCACCAACACGCTGTGCGGGATGCTCGGCGGCGACGAGATCTTCGCCGCGCTGCGCGCCGAGCTCGGTATCGACAACGACGAGACGACGGCCGACGCGAGGATCACCCTCGAGCATGCCGAGTGTCTGGCTGCCTGCGACTACGCGCCGGTGCTGACCGTCAACTACGAGTACTTCGACAACCAGACGGTCGGCACGGCACGCAATATCGCCAGCCAGCTGCGCAATGGCGAGCGGCCGCTGCCCTCCCGGGGTGCGCCGCTGTGCACGTTCAAGCAGATCGAGCGCCAGATTGCCGGGTTCTTCGACGAGCAGACGCTCGCGCAGGACGCGGTCAGCAGCGGGGTCGCGACCGAGGTCGGCGTCAAGCTGGCTATCGCGCGCGGCGACAGCGCGCCGTCGTTCGCCGCGGCACACGCGCAGCCCGACGCGGACCACCCCGCGCAGCGCCCCGGCGGCACAGGCGAGGTTGGCTGACATGCCCCTGACCCCCGTGCTCACCAAGCGGTTCGGAACCGACCAGCCATGGAAGATCGAGAACTACGAGCGGCTCGACGGCTACGCCGGGCTGCGCAAGGCGCTGGCTATGGCGCCCGACGAGCTGATCGCC
>JAYTRE010000133.1:0-4190 GCA_043746395.1 Pseudonocardiales bacterium | reverse complement strand
TGCAGGATCGGGCGCGCGACGAGAAACCGGCGGTCGTACAGGCTGGCCTCCAGGGCGTTGGTGTCGGCGGTGTCTCCGGCCGCGCGCAGGTGCAGGATCTGGCGGGGGAAGTCCCAGTCGTAGAGCGCCTGGCTGGCGTCGATGCCCTCGTAGCACTGCAGCCGCACCAGCCGGGCGTGGGTGATCTCGGCCAGTGCATAGGCCAGCGCGGTCTTGCCGACGCCGGGATCACCCTCGAGAAACAGCGGTCGGCCCATCCTGATCGCCAGGTAGGCCGCCGTGGCCACGCCGGTGTCGGCGAGGTAGCCGGCTTCGTCGAGGTCCGTGGCGACCTGCTTCGGGTCGGTGAAGGTAGGGGGCTGCATCCGTCGAGCATCACCCCTCGACGCGGCTGACGCATAGTCTGCTCGCCGTGACGCGCGTGATCGGGGCCGTCCTGGCCGCGGGGTCAGGCAGCCGGATGGGTGCCCCGAAGGCGCAGTTGCGCGTCGCTGCGGTCCGCCTCGTCGACCGGGCCGTCGCGGTGCTCCGCGATGCCGGATGCGCCGAGGTCATCGCGGTGACCAGGCGCGGGGTACGGGTGCCCGGCGCGCGCGTCGTCGTCAACGTCGATCCCGATCGTGGCCTGCGCTCCTCGCTGCAGCTGGCGATCGGGGCGGCGGATGGGGCGTGCGACGCGCTCGCGGTACTGCTCGTCGACTTGCCCGGCGTTCCTGCCGAGGCAGCCCGCACGGTGATCGACGCGTGGCGCCCGGGCCGCATCAGCGTCGCGACCTACTCGGGTCGCCGTGGTCACCCGACCGTCATGGCGCCCGAACTGTGGCGCGCGGCGGTGGCCGGCGCCGGCGCCGATGCGGGGGCGCGGGCGTTTCTCGCCGCGCGGGCCGACCTGGTGGACGACGTGCCGGTCGACGGTGACCCGCTGGACCTGGACACGCCGGCCGACCTGGATCGGTGGCGCACCCGCGCCGCGACGGTGCGGCTCGAGGCGCTGGTGCAGGGGCGGGTCCAGGGCGTGGGCTTTCGCTACTGGGCGCGCGACCGCGCCCGGGAACTGCAGCTGTGCGGCACGGCGACGAACCTGCCCGACGGGCGGGTGGCCATCGTCGCGGAGGGGCCGAGGGATTCCTGCGACGCGCTGCTGGCGGCGCTGTCCGGCGCGGACACCCCGGGTGCGGTCGCCGAGATCATGGCAACGTGGTCCGCGCCCGAGGCGGAACCGCACGGCTTCCGGGTCCGGTGAGCGGCACGCTGATATGCGCTCGGACCGGTCGGCTGCCCGCACTAGCATGCGAAGGTCCGATCCGTCGCTCGGCTCATGCGCCGACGTAGCCACCGGGAGTCCCCGTGTCCGCCAGCGCCGCGCCCCGCGAGCCCGCCCGCACCGTCGTGGTCGCGGCCGGCACGACGGCCCTGGACGCACTGCGTGACGCGGGCATCGACGGCAACGGCCCCACCGGCGCCGTGGTGGTCCGCGACGCCGAGGCGACGCTGCGCGATCTGGCCTGGCGCCCGGACGCGGACACCGAGGTGCAGGTCGTCACCGCAGCCTCGCCCGACGGTCTCGCCGTGCTGCGCCACTCGGCGGCGCACGTGCTGGCCCAGGCCGTCCAGGAACTGTTCCCCGGCACCCTGCTCGGCATCGGCCCGCCGATCGAGAACGGCTTCTACTACGACTTCCGCCCGGCGCGGCCGTTCACTCCCGACGACCTGGCCGCGATCGAGAAGAAGATGGGCGAGATCGTCAAGGCCGGGCAGCGCTTTTCGCGCCGGCCGGTCGACGACGACGCGGCCCGCCACGAGCTCGCCCATGAGAAGTTCAAGCTGGAGCTCGTCGGCTTGAAATCGAGCGCGACCGGCGAGGAAGCGACCGAGGTGGGTGCCGGTGGCCTCACCATGTACGACAACCTGGACGCCAAGACCGGCGAGCGGGTGTGGACCGACCTCTGCCGCGGACCGCACCTGCCGACGACCCGGCGCATCCCGGCGTTCACCCTGATGCGCAGCGCGGCGGCGTACTGGCGCGGCAGCGAGAGCAACGAGCAGTTGCAGCGCATCTACGGCACGGCGTGGGCCTCGCGCGAGGACCTCAAGGCCTACCTCGCCCAGCTGGAGGAGGCGGCCAAGCGCGATCACCGCAAGCTGGGCATCGAGCTGGACCTGTTCAGCTTCCCCGACGAGATCGGCTCGGGGCTGGCCGTCTTCCACCCCAAAGGCGGCGTGCTGCGCAAGACCATGGAGGACTACTCGCGGCGCCGGCACGAGGAGTCCGGCTACGAGTTCGTGTACTCCCCGCACATCAGCAAGGGCAGCCTGTTCGAGACCTCGGGGCACCTGGACTGGTACCGCGACGGCATGTACCCCGCGATGCATCTCGACGAGGAGCGCGGCAGCGACGGCGAGCTCCGCAAACCGGGGCAGGACTACTACCTCAAGCCCATGAACTGCCCCTTCCACTGCCTGATCTTCGGCGCGCGCGGACGCTCCTACCGCGAGCTGCCGCTGCGCCTGTTCGAGTTCGGCACGGTGTACCGCTACGAGAAGTCCGGCGTCATCCACGGCCTCACCCGGGTGCGCGGGATGACCCAGGACGACGCGCACATCTACTGCACGACCGACCAGATGAAAGACGAGCTCCGGTCGCTGCTCACCTTCGTCCTCGACCTGCTGCGCGACTACGGCCTGGACGACTTCTACCTCGAGCTCTCGACCAAGAACCCGGACAAGTACGTGGGCTCCGACGAGGTGTGGGAACTGGCCACGGCCACGCTCGCCGAGGTCGCCACCGAGTCGGCGCTGGAGTTGGTTCCCGACCCGGGCGGCGCGGCCTTCTACGGGCCGAAGATCTCGGTGCAGGCGCGCGATGCCATCGGGCGCACCTGGCAGATGTCGACGATCCAGCTCGACTTCACCTTGCCGGAACGCTTCGGGCTGCAGTTCCAGGGTGCCGACGGCGAGCGGCACCGCCCGGTGATGATCCACCGCGCGCTGTTCGGCTCCATCGAACGGTTCGTCGGCCTGCTCACCGAGCACTATGCCGGCGCCTTCCCGGCCTGGCTCGCGCCCGTCCAGGTGATCGGCATCCCGATCACCGACGACCAGGTCGGCTACCTCGACGGGGTCGCCGACCGCCTGCGCGCGCAGGGGATTCGCGTCGAGGTCGACGCCTCCGCCGATCGCATGCAGAAGAAGATCCGCACCGCGCAGCGGGCCAAGGCGCCGTTCATGATCATCGCTGGTGAGGTGGATGCGGCGGCCGGCGCCGTCTCCTTCCGCTACCGCGACGGCGAGCAGCGCAACGCGATCCCGGTCGAGCAGGCGGTCGCGGAGATCGTCGACATCGTCGCGCGCCGCGTGAACGCCTCGCCGACCGCGGCGCTGTTTGCATGAGCGAGCCGACCGTTGAACCGGGCGGCAACTTCGCCGGCGAACCCGACGCGTTCGGGCGGCTCTGGGCGCCGCACCGGATGGCCTACATCCACGGAGCGGGCAAGCCCGCTCACCCCGATCCCGGCGAGCATTGCCCGTTCTGCCGGGTGGCCTCGCTCAGCGACGAGGACGCCCTGATCGTGGCGCGGGGGGAGCTGGTCTACGCGGTGCTGAACCTGTACCCGTACAACTCCGGTCACCTGATGACGGTGCCGTACCGGCACGTCGCCGACTACCCTGACCTCACCGTCGACGAGGTCGCCGAGCTGGGCGATTTCACGCAGCGGGCAATGCGCGCCCTGCGCGCGGCGATGGGCCCGCACGGTTTCAATCTGGGCATGAACCAGGGCGGGGTCGCCGGGGCCGGTATCGCGGCCCACCTGCACCAGCACGTGGTGCCGCGCTGGGGCGGGGACACCAACTTCGTCCCGGTCATCGCGCACACCAGGGTGCTGCCGCAACTGCTCTCGGACGCGCGACGCGAGCTGGCAGCCGCCTGGCAATGATCCACAGCCGCGTGGCAGTGAACCACACAAGGATGCTCTAATAACTCCTGCCACTGGCGTGGGACGTTGGCCGCCTTGTCCAGCTCGTCGTTGCGGAGACCTCTCATGCGCCACGTCACGGCTGTTCTCCTGGCCACGGCCCTGGCGCTCTCGCTCGCCGGCGGGGCAAGCGCCGCGGCGGAACCGGCCAGCGCCCCAGCCGCAGCGCGCGGGGTGAGCGGGCCGGTCCGGCCCGTCGGCCCGCCGGAGTTCCTG
>JAYTRE010000132.1:0-10372 GCA_043746395.1 Pseudonocardiales bacterium | reverse complement strand
GTCATAGCCGATGCCGTTCTCCACGAAGACGGCCGCGGACGCGATGGTGCGGGCATCGGCCGGGGTGGGCTCGTACGCGTGCGGGTCCGTGGCGGGGTTGGTGATGATCGAGGTCTCCGCCACCCGGGTGCCCCCGAGCTGCGCCAGGATGCTGCCCCAGACGTTGATGCTCGCCGCGACCCCGATCACCCTCCCCGGCCCCGCTGCGGGTGTGCCTGGCGCCGTCGTGGCGCATGCCGTCAGCAACACCGCAGCGCCCAGGACAACTGCGGTCAGCGCGCTCACGCGTCGATGCACGGTGGCCCTCTCCACTCGGTGGGCTCGGCACGCCGGAGCTTCCTCGGCCCGCGTGCTCGGGCTTCCCCCACTCAACTCCATAACCGAATCCGTTGTCAATATCAATAGTGGTGGAACGGCGCTCGCCTACTCACGCTTCCCCCGTGCGGGCCAGCAGGAGCCGGGTCCATGCGTCAATCAGCCAGGCGGTGAACTGAGCGGGCGTCCAGGATCGTTGCGTGACGAGCAGCACCCAGTACTCGGCGGAGTTCATGCTCCAGACGATGTCTGCGACCTGGCCGTCGGACAGGTCTTCGCGCAGCTCTGCGGTGTTGCGCAGTTCGGCGGCGAAGGTGCGCATGTTGCTTGCCCGGCGCTCGGCGATCTCGCTCCACAGGGCAGCGCACTCGGCGTCGGTCGCCGCGGCATCGCGGAGCGCGAGGAAGACCGGGGCCATCCGTTGCTGGATGGCCGTGATCGCGTGGGCGTAGACGGTGATCTTGTCGCGAGCACAGGTGGCTGCGCGGATGCGGGCAACGTAGTCGCGCTGCTCGGCGGGCACCGCCTGCTCGGTGCCCGAGATCGCCGTCTCGACGAGTTCGCGCAGCAGCGCGGGTTTGCGTCCCACTGTCGCGTAGACGGTGTCGAGTGACACGGCGGCCCGCGTGGCGATCTCGGCGACCGTGGTGGCCGAGTAGCCGTTGGCAACAAACAGGTCCTGGGCCGCAGCCAGCACGGCGCGGCGGGTCTGCGTGGCCTGCTCGACGCGTCGCGGCGAGTGGTAACGCCTCGTGCCGGCGGGCGGCTGCTTGACGTTCTCCTCCATCGGTCGTACGGTCACCTTATTCATCCGATACCCATTCGGATCAAGATATCAGGAGGCGGGCGGCATGGTCTACGCCTACATCCAGGACGTCCCCATCGGCGAGGATCTGTATCGCCAGATCATTGCCGAACTCGGCCCCGAACCCCTCGCGGGCGCGCTGCTGCACCTGTGCGTGCGGCAACCGGACGGCCGGCTGCGCTACCTCGACGTCTGGGAGTCCGAACAGGCGTGTACGCGGGCCTTCGAGGAACGGATCCACCCGGCTGTCGATGCCGCGTTCAGCGGGCAGCGACCGTCGGCCGAGCCCGAGGTCCACCGCCTCGACGTCCTGCACGCCACCGGAGCGCTGCTAGCTACCAGCTGGTCCTAAAGGGCCGCGGTGGGCGCGCGGCGCAGCCCGCAGATGGCAGGATTCCAGCATGCCTCCGCCGCCGCCCCACGGGACGACCGTCCTGGTCGTGGACGATGACACCGCACTGCGGATCGCCGTCTCCCGGGCGCTGCGCCTGGAGGGCTACGACGTGGTCGTGGCGGTGGACGGCGCTGAGGCACTGGAGACCCAGCGCGCCAGCCCCGCCGATCTCATCGTCCTGGACGTCACCATGCCCGGCGTCGACGGTCTGGAGACCTGCCGCCGGCTGCGGGCCCGCAAGGACGACGTCCCGGTGCTGATGCTGACGGCACTCGACGCCGTCGGTGACCGGGTCGCCGGCCTGGACGCCGGAGCCGACGACTACCTCGTCAAACCCTTCGAGCTCGGCGAGCTGCTCGCCCGGTTGCGCGCCCTGCTGCGCCGAACGGTCGTGGCCGAGGCAGGCGAGGAGCTGCGCTACGCCGACCTGACCCTGGACCCGCGCGCGCACGAGGTGTGGCGCGGACGTCGACGGGTGGAGCTGACCCGAACGGAGTTCGCGCTGCTGGAGGAACTGATCCGGCATTCGCGACAGGTGCTCAGCCGTACCACGCTGCTCGAGCGCGTCTGGGGCTATGACAGCGCGGTGGTGTCGAACTCCCTAGAGGTCTTCGTCGGGTACCTGCGCCGCAAACTCGAGGCCGAAGGGGAGCCGCGGCTCGTGCAGACCGTTCGCGGCATCGGCTACGTCCTGCGCGAACCGTGAGCTTCCGCGGCCGGGTTGCGTTGCTCGTGGCGGTGTGCGTCGCGGGCGTGGTTGCCGCGCTCGCGACTGTCACCTACCTGTTCATTCGCGACGAGTCGATCAGCGCGTTGGACCGGTCGCTGAGCGTCGCGGCGGCGGCGATCCAGCAGGGCCGAAGTGCCGGCGACGACTCCTACGCGAAGCTGCCGACCCTGCAGCCGATAACCCACCTCGGCGGCCTGTCGTACTTCACCGAGCTGGTCACCGAGGACGGGCAGCTGGGCACGGTGGCCGGCCAGGTCGGATCGTTGCCGGTGCCCGCTGCGGTCTTGCGCCTGGCCCAAACCGGCGGGCCGCCGATCGTCTACGACACCGAGCTCAGCGGGGGGCGCCTGCGGGTCCGGGCCGAGAGCTACGGGCTGGGCCGGGCCGTGCTCGTCGCCGCCCCGATGACCGAACTTGAGCGCAGCCTGGCCCGGCTGCAGCTCGCCGCGCTGGTCACCGGAGCGGGCGGGGCGGTTGCGGGCGGACTGCTCGGGCTGCTCGTCGCCGGCGCGGCCGTGCGACCCGTCGCGCGACTGACCCGCGCTGCCGAGCAGGTGGCCCACACCCGGGACCTGTCGACCAGCCTCCCGGTGCGGGGCCGCGACGAGCTGTCCCGGCTGACCGCCACGTTCAACGGGATGCTCGCCGCCCTGCGCGCCTCCGAGGACGCCCAACGCCGGCTTGTCGCCGACGCCTCGCACGAGCTGCGTACCCCGCTGACCAGCTTGCGGCTGAACGTGGAGCTGCTCGCCAGCCGGGCCGGGGAGTTGTCGGCGGACGAGCAGCAGGCCGTGCTGACCGATGTGCTGGCCCAGGCCCGCGAGCTCAGCGCCCGGATGAGCGGCGTGCTCGACCTCGCGCGGGGCCAGGAGCCCAACCAGGTCAGGGAACCCTTCGCAGTGGACGAGGTCGTCGAACGGGCCCTGCGCTCCGCGCGGCGAGACTGGCCGGACGTGCACTTCGAGCACGAGCTCGCGCCGTGGGACGTGGTCGGAGACCCGGCCCGACTCGAACGGGCCGTCGTCAACCTGCTCGGCAACGCTGCCAAGTACGGCGGGCCGCCAGGACCGGTGCAGGTCAGGTTGGCCGGCGGCGTGCTGACGGTGGCCGACCGTGGCCCTGGGATCGCCCCGGCTGATCGCGAGCGGGTTTTCGAACGCTTCCACCGGGCTGCGGCCGGGACGGACCTGCCCGGCAGCGGCCTGGGCCTGGCGATCGTCATGCAGGCGGTGCGTGAGCTGGGGGGGACCGTCTACGCGGGGGCCGCACTCGGCGGGGGGGCACTGCTCACCGTCGACCTGCGCCAGGCGGCGCGTCCCGAAACCCTTCGTGATCCCTGACTGTCTCTTCACCACACCTTCAGGGTGAGCCCACAGCATTAGCGTTATGTCGTACTCAGTGCCCCCACCCGTTCCCGTGTCGCCCGCAGCGCCAGACAGCACCCTGGCCAGGGCCGCTCGCGTTGCCGTCGGCGGCGGTGCAGCGGCCCTGGTCGCCGCGGCGGCCCTGGCGGTCGGGCTGGGGACAGTTCCTCGCCCCGCCGGCCCGTCGACCGGCTTCGCCCCGGCCGTTGCGCCGGTGTCCTCGGCGTCCGCGGCCCAGCCCGGGGGCGCCCAGCCCGTCGTCGCGAAGGCACCCGCGGCGGCTCCGGCGCAGGCAGCGCCCGTGGTCACGACCGGCGGCTCGGGCGGCTGAGCCCACCAGCTTCGGCCCGCCCGGCCGGACGCGCACCCCAGACCCATCCCGTCTCGCGAAGGAGCATCCCGTGTCCACCTCACCTGTCACCCCGCACCGTATGGCGTACTGGGCCGCGATCGCGGCGGGTACCGCTGCCATCGTCGCCGGCGGCTGGAGCGCGACCCAGACCCTGGGGGCAGCGCGCCACCCGATCGCCCGAGCAGTCGTTACTTCGGGTACGGCGCCGGCGGCCCAGGGAGCGTCCGTGGCCCCGCGCGCGTCGGTCAGCAGCGGCGCGGCAGCGACCCCCCGCGCCTCGTGGGGTGGCGACGACGGGCACAGCGGTTCAGGGGATGGGTAGCGCAGCGGCATAACCCATGCCGCGAGAGCGACCACCGAGCCGCACCCCGGTTTTCCGGGGCGTCACCAGAGGAGAGAACAATGAATTCCACCTACCGCTACCACCTGACGCGGCGGGAACGGGCCGCGCGCCAGCGCGACGTCGCGTGGGCCCGGGTCCGGGGTGCCACAGTGGGGACGCTGACCGTTTCGGTCGCCGCGGCCGCTGTGGGGGCGGTCGTGCTCGCCGCACCGAGCACGCCGTCGGCGACGACCTACATTGCCCCGGTTTCGGGCGGCGCAACGGGTGCCCTCACGCCGGGCAGCGGCACCCCGGCCGGCACAGCGCCGATCCCGGCCGCCGCGACCCAGCAGGCACCGGTGGCGTTAACCGGCGGATCATGACCGACCTCAGCTCGCTCGAGGTCCCTGCGTCGCCCACCTGGGTCACTGCGGACTGGCGCGTCTTCGGCACGGGGGCCCGGATGGTCGTGCCAGCGGGCAGCGACATTGCCGCCGCCCGGGAGGTCGTGGACTGCGAGCTGGCCGCCATCGACCTGGCGGCCAGCCGGTTCCGGGACGACAGCGAGATCTCCGTCCTCAACCGGGCCGCTGGCCAACCGGTGATCGTGTCCGACCTGCTCGCCGAGCTCATCGGTGTCGCGCTGGAGGCGGCCGAGTCGAGCGGCGGTGCGGTCGACCCTACGGTGGGTGAGCTGCTGCAGCAGATCGGATATGACCGCACCTTCCGCGACGTGCCGCAAGACGGGCCCGCCCTCACCGTGACGATCCAGCGGCGTCCCAACTGGCGCGCGGTCGAACTCGATCGGCGCGCGCACACCGTCCGGCTTCCCGCCGGCGTGTCACTGGACCTGGGGGCCACCGCGAAGGCGCACGCCAGCGATCGCGCGGCCGCAGTGGTGCACGCGCTGACCGGCGGACCCGTGTTGATCAGCCTCGGCGGTGACATCGCGGTAGCGGGCCCACCCCCGGATGGCGGCTGGACCGTGGCCGTGGCCGAGGACTCGAACGCCCCGGTGCCGGCCCAAGGCCCGCGGGTGGTTATCACCGAGGGCGGGCTGGCGACCTCGAGCAAGACCGTTCGGCAGTGGCGCCGCGGCGGGGACGTCCTGCATCATCTGATCGACCCGTGGACCACCAGGCCGGCAGGTGGCCCTTGGCGTACCGTGACCGTCGCCGCGCCCACCTGCCTGGAGGCCAACGTCGCCGCCACCTCGGCCATCGTCCTCGGCGAGTCCGCGGTTCAGTGGCTGGCGGCCCGTAAGCTGCCGGCTCGGCTGGTGTCCGAAGCTGGCACAGTCCGAGTCCAGGGCGGCTGGCCCGAGGAGCCCGAATGATGGCAACCCTGGCTACGGTTGGGACGGGTTTCGGCAGCAACCCGCTCTGGTACGTCACGCGCAGTACCGGGCTGCTGGCCTTCGTCCTGCTCACCGCCACGCTGGCTCTGGGGGTGCTGAGCACCCAACGGGTGGCCACGCCGCGGTGGCCGCGGTTCGCCTCGCAGGCGCTGCACCGCAACATCTCCGGCCTCGCCGTGGCGTTCCTGGTCGTGCACGTGATCACCACCGTGCTCGACAGCTTCGTGCACGTCAGCTGGCTGGCGGTCGTCATCCCCTTCGCCTCGACGTATCGAACGGTCTTCGTTACCTACGGAACGCTGGCGCTGGACCTCATGCTGCTCATCGGCGGTACCAGCTTGATCAGGGGCGTCACGGGCCGGCGCTGGTGGCGCCTGGTGCACTGGACCGCCTACGCGGCGTGGCCGCTGGCGCTGGTCCACTACCTGGGAACCGGCACCGACGCGCGCCAGCCGTGGAGTCTGGCGCTGGTAGTCGTGTGCCTGGGCACGCTGTTCGTGGCCGTGCTCGTGCGACTCGGCAGTGAGCGGCGCGAGGGCCCGACGCGGTTGCTCGGCGGGTCGCGATGACCGTGGGGTCGCTGCGACCGGAGGCCACCCCGACCCACCGGCTGCTGGCCGGTCTCGCCGAGACCGGGCGCCCCGCCGCGCTCAGCGATCATCTCGGGCGTTACGGCCCGCTCCGGCTGGGCCCGGTGCGCGAGGGCGGTGATCCCGTCCTCGTGGCCCTGATCGACGCCGCTGGGCTGCTCGGCCACGGGGGTGCCGGCTTCCCGGCCGGGCGCAAGATGCGCACCGTGGCTTCGGCGGGCCGGGCAACGGTGGTCGTGGCCAACGGGATGGAGGGCGAGCCGACGGCGGCCAAAGACGCGCTGCTGCTGGGCGTCGCTCCGCACCTGGTGCTCGACGGTGTGCAGGTCGCCGCCCGTGCCGTCGGCGCGGCCCGCGCACACGTCGCCGTCCACCGGGGTTCACCGAGCGCCGCGGTCCTGCGCGCGGCCCTCGAGGAACGTCTGCCGAGCGAAGGTTTGTCGATTTCCGTCGACGAGCTACCCCACCACTACGTGTCCAGCGAGGAGTCCGCGCTGGTGCACTGGTTCAACGGGGGAATGGGTAAGCCGCTGTTCGTCCCACCGCGACCCTTCGACAGCGGGGTCGCCGGGCGGCCCACCCTCATCAACAACGTCGAGACGCTCGCGCACGCGGCCCTCATCGCCCGCTATGGCGCCGACTGGTTCCGCGCCGTCGGCGACCGGGACGAGCCGGGGACGATGCTGGTCACGGTCTCGGGCGCGGTCAACCGTCCCGGGGTGGTGGAGGTGGCCACCGGCACGACGGTGAGCGACGTGCTGCGGCTTGCGGGAGGACCGACCCTGCCGCCGGCCGCCCTGCTGGTCGGTGGCTACTTCGGCAGCTGGCTGCCGGCGGATCTGGCCCCAACGCTGCCGCTGACCCAGGTCGGGCTGCGGGCAGCCGGCGGCGCATTGGGTGCGGGCATCGTCCTGGCGCTGCCGCCGTCCGCGTGCGGGCTCGCCGAGACCAGCCATGTCATGAACTACCTGGCGGAGCAGAACGCGGGACAGTGCGGGCCCTGTGTCAACGGCCTGCCGGCTATCGCGGGTGCGTTGCACGAGCTCGCGCACGAACCCAGGGCCAGCACCGGGTTGGCCGATCTCGACCGGTGGCTGAACATCGTGCCGGGCCGCGGTGCATGTCGCCATCCCGACGGCGCGGTGCGCTTTGTCGCCAGCGCGCTGCGCGTGTTCGCCCACGACGTCGAGCGGCACCTCACCAGCGGACCGTGCGAGGCAGCGTCACGTCCGCCGAACCTGCCGGTCGGCGCCCCCCGCTCTACGTCCTGGAGGTAGGGATGCGTATCCGCGTGAACCCGATCGACTGCGTGGCGCACGGGCTGTGCGCCGAGCTGTTTCCGGAGTGGATAGAACTCGACGAGTGGGGCTACCCGATCATCGACGGGCAGCCGGTGCCCCGCCACCTCCGCAACCACGCCCAGCGCGCCGCAACGCAATGCCCGACCCTGGCTCTGGTGCTGGAGAAGGACTGATCGGCGTGACGGCTCAAGCGGGCGCTCGCGCGTGCCGAGACCGCCAGGACCGGCACCAGGCAACGCCGGACAGCATGGCCATGGCGCGCGGATTGACCACCGAGCCCAACATCACCACCAGCTGTTCAGATCCCGCCGACCCGCCGAAACCAGCGTCGCAACGCAACCCCTCGGCCGCACTCGGAGACCTCATCGTTGCTGGCTCGGAAGCGTCGCCGGCGGCCGAGTCGGATGCGTCGGAGGCGTCGGATGCGTCGGATGCGTCGCCGGTGCCCCGCTCGGATGCGTCGCCGGTGCCCCGGTCGGATGCGTCGCCGGTGCCCCGATGAGGGTGGTGCAGTAGGAATCGAGCTTTTGGACGCCTCCCGCAGCCGTCACCAATGCGGTGAATGCCGGGCTGTTCAGCGCGTTACCGGAGTTGCGGGTCGCGCCTGCTTGGTAGGCCCGACACAGGCCCATAAGCGAAGGAGTAGGGGTAGCGCTTGGCCGTGCCGCGCCGGTGGTTGACGTCGATGCGGGCTCGGTGGCCTGGTCGCTGCTGCGGTCAGGCGCCGTGGGCACGCTTTGGCTGGAGGTGTGCGCCGGCGCCGGCGCGGCGCTGGAATGGGTCTGTCCGAGCGGGTTGGGCAGGGCGCCCGTGACGGCTGCCAGGGCGACACCGCCAGCGGCGGCGGCCACCGCGGATGCGGTGAGCAGCTTGGCGGCCAGGAGTTTGGCGATGGTGGTCTTGATCATGGGGGGTCTCCGGGGGACGGGGGTCGGGGCGAGAGTCGCGGCCCGAAACATCGCCAGCGCCGTGCTTTCCCCGGCCAGCTCCGTCTGATGGGACGCGGCGCGGGCTGCGGAAAGTAGCTGGGCGACACCGTGGGTGCCGTCACCGGGTGACCCGTCGAGCAGCTGGGCGGCTGATCGGCGGGTCAGGTGGAGGTTTCGACGGATGCTCATCTCATCTCATCAGCGCCGGGAGCGAGCGAAACGTCACTGGCCGAGCTGTCGCTGCGGCGCCCGGTTAACGGATCGGCCACCTGGGCGAGCTGCCCGGCCAGGGTGCGGAGCCCCCGATAGGCCGCGGTTCGGACAGCGCCCGGGCGCTTGCCCAGCACCTGCCCAGCGGTCTTGGCGTCGAGACCCATCACCGAGCGCAGCAAGACCGCCTCGGCCTGATCCTGCGGCAGCGAGCCGATCAATGCCAGCGCCGACTGGGTGGACAGCGACTCCAGCGCGCCCTGTTCCGCGTCCGGACCGCTGGCGCGCTCGGGCAGCTCCTCGATCGGCGTGTCCACCACGCGCCGGCGCCCTTTGGCGCGTAGGTGGTCCAAGGCACGGTGTCGGCCGATCGTGCTCACCCAGCCACGAAACCCGTCACCGTCACCAGTGAACCGGGGGAGATCGCGCAAGGCTTGAGCCCAGGTTTCGGAGGCGACGTCCTCCGCATCGCCGGCACCGACGAGCACGCCCACATAGCGCAGCAACCCCGGCTGAATGGCGCGATATACCTGCCGAAACGCGGCTTCATCGCCTGCCAGCATCAGCTGCACCGCTACGGTGAGGTCATCGCCCGGCTCGATCTTGGGACCCTGTCTCTCCGCGCGGGCCGCTGGCCGACTCAGCGGCGCTGCCCGGGCTCGCCCCGCCTGCGAATATCGGCCATTAGCCACTCAGGGCCCAGCGGCGAGGCGCAGGCAGGCCCGAGCGCGCTGAACTCAGGTCACCGGAGCAGGCCTGCGGGAAACTCCGCCAATCCATCTACGCCTCCAACGCCCCGACTGTTCAGCGCCTGCGCACGCAAATCTGTCACACCTCCGGCCCGCACAACCGGCAGAGGTCGGCGGCGCAAGCGCGGGACTAGCTGCGCGAGGTCTGCGGGTCGGGAGCCGGCTGGTTCGCCCAGTAGCCGGGATCCGCTTTGGCAGCCTGCAACTGCTCCGCGGAGCCGAACCCCGGCGCCATCGACGCGTCGGTGCCGGCCAGCTACTGATGGTGCGATCGTATGTGAAGTGCGCCCGTCAGCGCGTGCCGAGCTGGATCGCCTTGACGACGAGCAGGACTGCGCTGATCACCAGGTAGGCGCGCAGGGCGAGCATCCCCAGCTTGAGGCCGGGTGACCACTTCACCGGCTTGAGCAGGGCGAGCGGCGGCATCCGCCAGTTCATCTTGTCCCCCACGCTGAACGCCGGCTCAGGCATCGGGCCGGCGCGCCCACGGCGACTGGCGATCCGCAGCCCTCCCGCAGCCAGACCCCCGAGGCCCACGAAGGTGATCGCGAGGTACTCGCTGACGTTGGTGACGTTTAGCGTCGGGAACAGCGTCGTCGCCATGAGCACGCCGGACAGCAGCAGCAACACGCCGATGATGAAGGCGGCGAGCAGGTTCAGCCAGCTCTTGTTGACCCACGGTCCGAGGACCTCGCGGTCGTTGCACAACAGCAGCAGGAACACGCTCGCGCTGGGCAGCAGCAGCCCGGCCAGCGCCTGCACGCTGGTGGTGATCAGCCCGAGCGGGGCGCCGGGAATGAGCACGATCGCGGCGGCGAACACGACGAGGCCGGTGAAGGTGGCGTAGAACTGCTTGGCCTCGCGGAAGCCGCGGTGCAGCGAGTGCCGCATGTTGAACATGTCACCGAACGCGTAGGACGTGGACAGGGTGACGGCAGCCGCACCGATGATGGA
>JAYTRE010000131.1:0-9417 GCA_043746395.1 Pseudonocardiales bacterium | reverse complement strand
AGCGTGTCGATCTTGGCATCGCGGATGTACTGCTCGAGCGGGTAGTCCTGCAGGTAGCCCGAGCCACCGAAGGTCTGCAACGCCTGCGCCAGCTGGTCGTAGGAGCGCTCGGAGCCCGCGCCCTTCACGATCGGCAGGAGCAGGTCGTTGATCGCCTCGTTCAGCGTGATGTCGGTTCCCTCGTGCTGGCCGATGATGATCCGGTCCTGCACCGAGGCCGTGTAGAGGACGAGGGCACGCAGCCCCTCGGCGTAGGCCTTGTTGAGCATCAGGCTGCGGCGCACGTCCGGGTGGTTGATGATCGTGACGCGCGGCGCGGTCTTGTCCGCCGACCGGGTGAGGTCGGCCGACTGCACGCGGGTCTTGGCGTAGTCGAGGGCATTGAGGTAGCCGGTAGACAGCGTCGCGATGGCCTTAGTACCGACCATCATGCGGGCGTGCTCGATGACCTGAAACATCTGGGCGATGCCGTCGTGCACATCGCCGACGAGCCAGCCGACCGCGGGCTGGCCGGGCTTCTCCCCGAAGCGCAGCTCGCAGGTCGTGGAGGCCTTGAGCCCCATCTTGTGCTCGACGTTGGTGGCGAAGACGCCGTTGCGCTTTCCCAGCTCACCGGTCTCGACGTCGAAGTGGAACTTCGGCACGACGAACAGCGACAACCCCTTGGTTCCCGGGCCGCGTCCCTCGGGACGGGCCAGCACCAGATGCAGGATGTTGTCCGTCAGGTCTTGCTCGCCCGAGGTGATGAACCGCTTGACGCCCTCGAGGTGCCAACTGCCGTCGGCCTGTTCGACCGCCTTCGCGCGCCCGGCGCCGACGTCGGAGCCCGCGTCGGGCTCGGTGAGCACCATCGTGGCGCCCCAGCCCCGTTCGACGGCGCGCTGCGCCATCTTCTGCTGCATCTCGTTGCCGTTGGCATAGAGAATGCCGGCGAACGGCGGGCCCGCCATGTACATGTGCAGCGCCGGGTTTGCGCCGAGAACCTGCTCCGCGACCGACCAGACGACGGTACGAGGGGCGAGCTGGCCGCCCAGTTCGGGCAGGGTCTCCAGGCGCCACCACTCGCTGTCGCGGAGGGTCTTGAAGGACTTCTTGAACGAGTCGGGCAGCACGACGGAGTTGGTGGCCGGGTCGAAGACCGGCGGGTTGCGGTCGGCGTCGGCAAAGGATTCGGCCAGCGGACCCTCGGCCAGCTTCGCGACCTCGGCGATGATGCCGCGGGCGGTGTCCTTATCCAGCTCGGCGAAGGGGCCCGTACCCAGCACCCGATCGGTACCGAGGACCTCGAAGAGGTTGAACTCGATGTCGCGGACGTTGCTCTTGTAGTGGCCCATGGCCGTCACCTCGGATGATCTCTTGCCCGTGCGAGGGCGCCTCGAGTAGTGGGTTACTCGTCAGTAACTTAATGGTACGTACTGGCGGGTAACTTGCGCAAGCACCGGCGTGCTCGGCGCCGAAGCTGACGCGCTCAGAGCACGCGCAGCCGGACCGTCTCGGGCAGGGCACTAAGTTCCGCGAGCATCTCGTCGGTAAGGCTGGCCTCGACGTCGGTGACCACATAGCCGAACTCGCCGCGCGTGCCCAGCAGCTGGGCCTCGACGTTGACCTTGTGCCCGGCGAACACCCCGTTGACCGTCGCCATCACGCCGGGGACGTTGCGGTGGATCAGGATGAGCCGGCTCGTCCCCGGCTGCTGCGGCAATGCCAGGTCAGGGAGGTTGACGCTCATCGCGGTCGAGCCGTCGAAGACGAAATCGCGGAACTTGCCGGCGACGAAGCGCCCGATGTCTCGCTGGGCCTCCTCGGTGGAGCCGCCGATGTGCGGGGTCAGGATCACGTTGGGCAGCCCGCGCAATTCGGAGACGAACTCGTCACCGCGGCCCTTCGGCTCGACGGGGAAGACGTCGACCGCCGCGCCCGCGATGTGGCCCGACTCGAGGTGCGAGCGCAGCGAGGCGTAGTCGACGACGAAGCCACGCGACAGGTTCAGCAACAGCGACCCAGCTCGCATTGTCGCGAACTCGCGCGCACCGAAGAAATCCTGGTTGGAGGCGCGCCCGTCGACGTGCAGGCTCACTACATCGCAGGCCGCGAGCAGTTCGGGCAGGCTCAGGCACCGCTGGGCGTTGCCCAGTGCGAGCTTGTCGGCAGTGTCGTAGAACAGCACCTTCATGCCCAGGCTCTCGGCGAGCACCGAGAGCTGGGTGCCGATGTTGCCGTAGCCGATGATGCCCAGCGTGCGGCCGCGAACCTCGTGCGCACCGTCGGCCGACTTGTCCCACACCCCGCTGTGCATCATGACGTTCTTCTCGGTCAGCCGGCGGGTCATCGAGATGATCTCGGCAATGGCCAGCTCCACGACCGACCGCGTGTTGGAGAACGGCGCGTTGAACACGGTAATCCCGCGTTCGGAGGCCGCCGCAAGGTCGATCTGGTTGGTGCCGATGCAGAACGCGCCGATCGCCATCAGCTCGTCGGCTGCCTCGAGGACGCGCCGGGTGAGGTGGGTCTTGGAGCGGATGCCGAGCACGGCGACCCCGGCGAGGCGAGCGAGGAGCTCGTCCTCGTCCAGCGCGCGTCCGATGGACTCGACCTCGAAGCCTGCCGAACGCAGGATCTCGGCCGCGTCCGGATGGATCTGTTCGAGGAGCAGCGCGCGCACGGGCGTCTCGGTCACGGGGCAGCCTTCACGTCGACGATGGGTGTGCCCTGATTCTAGGCGAGCCCAGCAGCTTGCTCCGCAGCCTGCGTGCAGCGAGCGGGAGGGGCCGGCGTTTGCGGCGGCCGCTCAGGCCAGGGCCGGGCGGCTGACGCCGATACCACCCGGGGTGTCCGCCCCGTAGCGCGCGATCTCCGCGTCCAGCTCGAGCGGGCGGATGCTGGCCCGTCCCGCCCGGACCGTGTCGTCGACGAATTCGGCCGGCAGGATCCAGGCGAGCTCGAACTCCAGGCCGTCGGGGTCATGGCCGTACAGCGACTTGGTGGAGCTGTGGTCAGACGCCCCGACCAAGGCACCAGCATCGGTGAGGGCGTTGGCTAGCGTCTGCAGGTCGCGCAGCGTATCCACCTCCCAGGCCAGGTGGTAGAGCCCGACGGTGGTGCGCCCGGCCGACGATGATCCGGCTTGCGCACCCAGCTCGAACAGCCCGAGGTCGTGGTCATTCGTCGATTGCGGGGCGCGCAGGAAGGCCGCACCGCGCAGCCCGTCCAAGTCGCCGATCGGGACAAAGCCGAGGACGTCGCGATAGAAGGCGACACTGCGCTCGAGGTTGCGGACGTACAGCACGGCATGGTTGAGGCGGTGGATGGCCACGAGCAGCTCCTTGGGTCCGAGCGATCAGGTTAGCACCGTGTTGTTGAGCGCTCAACCGCTGTCGAGTCAGGGTGAGCCCTATCCTGAGAGGATGACCGCGACGAAGTGGCTCACCGCCGACGAGCAACGGGCCTGGCGTGCCTTCCTCGAGGCGACGAACCTGCTCAGCGACACCCTCGACCGGCAGTTGCAGCAAGGCGCGGGCATGCCGCACGCCTATTACGAGATTTTGGTCCGCCTGTCCGAGGCCGAGGGACGGGCGATGCGGATGAGCGAGCTGGCCGAGCGCACCCGCTCGTCACGCAGCCGCCTGTCGCACGCGGTCGCCCGCCTCGAGGAGCGCAGCTGGATCGAACGGGTCGACTGCCCGACCGACCGGCGCGGGCAGGTCGCCCACCTCACCGAAACCGGCTTCGCGGCGCTCGTCGCCGCGGCGCCCGGGCATGTCGCTGCCGTCCGCGACCACGTGATTGACCGGCTCACACCCGCGCAGCTCGAGGCGCTGGAGCAGATCTCTCGAGACATCCTCGGCGGCTGCACGGCACCGGCGGGGCCGCTCAGCGCACCGCTGCCAGCAGGGCCCGCCACGTCGCGGGGATGATCGCGCCGCCACCGGGCACCCGGCGGGACCGGTTGAACGAGGCCACCGCAGCCGCCAGCGCCGCGGTGTAGACGCCCGTCTGGCTGAAGTGGAAGACGCGCTGGATGGCCACCACCGCGGGCCCGGTCGAGCCCGGCCGCAAGTAGCTGCCGGAATAGGTCACGAGAGCGACTTTGGCGGCACTGGCGTGGGCGGGCGCGCGCACGGTCGCGACCTCGGCGCACTGCGTCGGGTTGCTGCGCGTGCGGGGCATGGCCCAGTTGAGATCGCGCGGCCGGCACGGTCCCCAGTCAGTGGCGCTGACTCGCCTGGTCCAGAAGGAGGTAGCCCCCAGCGCCCCGTTCCAGGACAGCGAGAGGTGCAGGTGGTTGCGGTGGCACCTGGAGTCCAGGCCCGGCTGCGGGGTCTTCGCGCAGTTCAGGTACGGGGCCCAGGCGCCGTTCCACGCGCCCCAGATCCGGTTGTCGTAGATCAGGTACATGACCCCGAGGCGCCGGGCGTTGGCGAACGTGTGACCCTGCCGGTCGGTGGCGAGCAGCCAGGTGAGGACAGTCCGGGCGTCGGCGAGCTGGGTCCGGTTGCGGATCGAGGCCATCCAATCGATGGCGCGCCCGTCGTAGTGCTCGCTGCGGGTGCCGTCGCTCCCGCAGGCATACACCGAGGAGAACGACGTCCCCGGATAGGAGGACACCAGGAGTCGGCCGAGGCGGTTCGTGCCGGCTTTGACCACCGGATCGCAGGACGTCTCGCCGACGTAGGGGGCCAGTGGCTCGATCGCGGTGGGCAGGGCGGCGGGAGTGCTCGGCGGGCGGAGCGCCGCAGCGGCCGGAGCCGCGCCGGTGAACAGCCCGGCGGCAACGAGCAGCGCCAGTGCGGCATGAGCGAGGTGAAAACACATCGGGGGCAGGGTCATCGCTGGGCCCTTCGACGATCAACTACCCCGCGTCCGGCGAACCCCGCCTCGAGCAGGGTCGCCGATCTACTCCAATTTGGGAATACCTCACGCGAAATTGACCTGAGGTGGTCCGCTGCTCAGCATGTACGCGCGGCCGCCGCTGCGGCAGCATCACGGGCATGACAACCGTCGAACTGCCCGACCGGCGCCGCCTCGACGTCGAGGTCACCGGCCCGTCCGCCGGAGTTCCGCTCGTGTTCGTGCACGGCACCCCCGGCTCGGTCACCCAACTGCGGGCGATGCGGCGCGCGGTGCACGCGCGCGGGCTCCGGCTGGCCACCTTCTCCCGGGCCGGCTACGGCTCGTCGGACCGTCATGCCGGCCGCCGCGTGGTGGACGTGGCGGCCGACATCGAGGCGGTCCTCAGCCATGCCGGCGCGGACCGCTGCCTGGTCGCCGGCTGGTCCGGCGGCGGACCGCACGCCCTGGCCGCAGGAGCCCGGCTCCACGACCGGGTGGCCGGAGTCCTCGTCATCGCCGGACTCGCCCCGTACGGTGCCTCCGGGTTGGACTGGCTGGCGGGCATGGGCGAGCAGAACGTGGTCGAGTTCGGCCTCACCCTCGACGGCGAGCAGGCCCTGCGCCCCTACCTCGAGGCGGATGCCGAGGAGCTCAAGGACGCCGACGCCGAAGGGGTGATCGCGGGGATGCAGTCGCTGCTGCCCGACGTGGACCGGGCGGTGCTCACCGACGAGTTCGGCGCGGACCTGGCCGCGAACTTGCGCGAAGGCGTGCGCACCGGTGTCGACGGCTGGCTCGACGACGATCTGGCCTTCGCCGCCCCGTGGGGATTCGAGCTTGCCGAAATCGCCGTGCCCACGTTCGTCTGGCAGGGCAGCGCGGACCTGATGGTCCCGTTCGCGCACGGCGAGTGGCTCGCCGCCAACATTCCCGGTGTCACCGCTCATCTGGAGCGCGGCGAGGGGCACCTGTCCGTCGGGGTCGGGGCGCTGGATCGGATGCTGGACGAGCTCGTCACCACCCTCTGACCCAGCCGGTTCGCGCTGCGCTACCGGCCGGCGTCGTAGCGGTCCTGATGGATCGCGTCCCGCAGCGGGCGGCGGCTGCGCCAGCCGTGCCGTTCCAAGTCGGGCACCGACTCCAGGTGCGTGACCGGACCCAGGCACAACCAGGCAACCGGCCGGACGTGGTCGGGGATGGATAACAACTCGCGCAGGAACGGTTCGCGGTAGAAGGACACCCAGCCGACCCCGAGGTCCTCCGCGGTGGCCGCTAGCCACAGGTTCTGAATGGCCAGGCACGTCGAGTACAGACCCGCATCTGCGATCGCGTGCCTGCCCAGTACCGCCGGGGATCCCCGTTGCGGGTCGTAGGTGACCACGATCCCCAGCGAGGCCTCCAGGATGCCTTCGATCTTGATCGGGGCGAAGGTGTCGGCTTGGGTGGCATCGAGCGTCGCGGCGAAGTTGGCGCGCTCGTCCTGGACGTGGGCTCGGAAGCGGCGGCGGATCGCCTGGTCACGGACGACCACGAAGTCCCACGGCTGGCTGAGCCCGACACTCGGTGCGGCGTGGGCGGCGCCGAGCACCCGCAGCAGCACACCGTCGTCGACCGGGGCGCCGGTGAACTGCCCGCGCACGTCGCGGCGGCGGTTGATGACGTCATACAGCTCGGCCGGCATCGCAAAGGCCCCACTCTCAGGCCGCACGCGCGGCACGTTGACGAGGCCGGGATGAGAGGAACTGCGGGGGACGCCGACCGGCCGCCGGCTGGGAGCGGGTGACGGGAATCGAACCCGCACTGTCAGCTTGGGAAGCTGAAGTCCTGCCATTGGACCACACCCGCGAACGCGGCCGAGGCTATCACTCGGCCCCCGGAATCCGGGACCTGCGCTCCGCCGACAGGTTCCCGATACGTCGCCGAGATCATCGGCGAACTGTGCGCCGGCGTTTCGCCGGCGTTGACCGAACTGGTCACCGGTGGCCGCACCTCAAACGCAGGCCGCGACCAACTCCCCTACTTCGACCGACCGCAGACCACTGGCCCAGCCACCTGTGCGCAGACGTGCTTCTCCGGAAGTGCGAACGGCGAGGCCATCCGCTGCGAGCGGCAGCTGACACACGAGGGCCGGCTCGGTGTTTAGGTGCCGGTGTAGAGGCGGGCGACGTCGACAAGTTCGAGGTCGGCCCGGCTCTGACTCGCGGCGATGAGCTCGTCGGTGAATCCGGTGCGGCTAAACAGCAGCAGGTGAGCCCCCTCGGCGGCCAGGAGTTCGCGGAGGTGCTCCAGACGGGTGAGTTGCGCTGGCCCGCACGGCTGGTGTTGCCATTTCGCTTCGCCGATGGCGGCGATGCGATTCGGGTGATTGGGTGTCTTGTCGATCACGACGACGTCAACTTCGTGGGTGCGGCCGTGCTCTCGGCAGGCGATTTGGGTGGCGGCGACGAGGTCCGGCTGGCCGCCGAGAGTGGCCGGGACGGCGTGCTCGGCGCACCAGGTTCGGGCGAGCTCTTCGAAGTGCGGTCCGTAGATCTTTGCCGAGACCGTGTCGGCGGTTTGCGCCCACACGGCCGGGCCCTGGTGGCGGGCCAGGCGGGTCTCATTGGGCCGGATGATCAGCTCGTTGAGCGTCATGATGGGCTCGGCGACGTGGTAGGTGGTCCGTTTCTGCTTGAGCGCGTCGCCCAGGGGGCGGATTAGCCTCGCTTCGGTGAGCACGGTGAGTGGGTGCGCGAGCGCGTCGCCCGGGCGCCCGACCGCGGCCGCGATCTCGCCGCGGCGGGTCGCGCCGCTGCTGATCGCGGCGAGGACGGCGAGGTAGGGCGTGGTATCGGTGATGCGGTCTTGCTCAGCCAACAGGACGTTGCCCTCGCGGAACATCGCCGAAGCCGGGTTGAGCAGTGTGGTGCTCACCCAGTCGTCGAAGGACTCAAGGCTGCGCGGCGGGACTCCCCCGCTCATGTCCAGATAAGCCGGCGTGCCACCGAGCAGCGCGTGCAGTTGCATGGCCAGCTCAGGGTCGTGCGCGACGTTCCAGTAGCCGGCGGCGTCGCGGTAACCGAAAGCATGGACCGTCAGGTCCAGTGAGGTCCGACCCCGCAGCGGCGCGGTGCCCGCCAGTAACCCGCGCATCGTCGACAGCGCCGAGCCGCACAGGATGAGCCGCGTTCGCCAGCTGGCTGCGGCAGCGCCGCGGGGGCTGAGCAGGGCCTGCAAAACGGAGGGAAGTTCTGGTGCCACTTCCAGCAGGTAGGGGAACTCGTCGAGGGCGATCACGACGGGCGTGTCGGCCTTCTCGCCCAGAGCGAGCAGCGCCTCGAGAGCCTCTTCCCATTTTCGGAAGCTCACCCGGACCCGGGTGTCGGTGTAGGCGCGGTAGGCCTCGGCCAAACGGTTGAGGTTCTGGGTGCTGGACTGCCGCAAGGCAGCAAAGTAGAAGCCTCCGCTCGCCTCGGTCAGGCTCTGCAGCAGGTAGGTCTTGCCCTGGCGGCGGCGGCCGTAGACCAGGCCGAGGGTGCTACCGGGTTTCTCGGAGGTGACGAACTGGACCAGCGCCTGCCATTCGCGGTCACGATCGTATAGTTCGGCCGGCTTGAGCATCAGCCAATGGTAGCTCAACCTACGGTAGGTGGAGTTACGTTAAGTGTGAGCGGGACGTCGGTGGCTCAATCTGCGGCACGCGCCGCCGGTCCGACCTACAACGTAGCCCGATTTACGGTAGGCCGGGCTCCCGCGGGCCTCGCCCTCACGCAAAGATGGGCCCTGTTAACGCTCGCGCCGCTCGGTCGGCCATCTCCATCGACGGCGCCGCCGAATCGGTGATCGCCGATCTTCGGAGCGGTCGGGTCGGCGTCCTGCTGGACGGCGAGTCTGTGCGTGACTGGCGATCGACGTCGACGACTTTCCGACGGACGTGGCCGGAATCCTCGGCACTGAGCGGCGTCACCTGCTGAGCTCCTACGATGCCTGCTACCTGGGCCTCGCCGAACGGCTCGGAGTCGGGCTAGCCACCCGCGACAAATCGCTGGCCAAGGCCGCGCGCAGTGCCGGTGTCTCGCTGCTCATCACCGCGTAGCTCACCCCCGATCCGATCAAGAGGCCGGTCCGTCGATCCGGATGGTCCCTGGGAGACCGGGCCTGCCTAGCGGCCAGCGAGGCTTGCCCACGGGCCGTGCCTATATCACGATTCTGAGTCTTGACAATGCGCGCCTCAGCCCGTTGACAGCTTAGCGTTTTCACAGCTATGGTCCGGTCCCACGACGCGGTCTTCGCGTCCGCGACCCGGGTCGGGGTCGGACCCTCCAGGCAGCAGTCGGCGCCGTACGGCGCCCGCACACCCGCTGCCGGCTCCGAGTTCCGCAGCGAGTCCCTCGGCGATCGGGAGAGCAGATGAGCACGACAAGACACAGCAGGCTCCTCATCGGCGTGGCGGTAGCGGTGACGCTGTCGGCGAGCCTCGTGGCCGCAAGCCCGGCCGTGGCCCATCCATCCACCCCCACCATCACCACCTGGATCTCGGGCCTGAACGCGCCCCGCGGGGTCACCTTCGACGGGCGCGGCAACCTCTACGTCGCCGAGTCCGGGCGC
>JAYTRE010000130.1:0-1891 GCA_043746395.1 Pseudonocardiales bacterium | reverse complement strand
CGGCGAGCCCGGCGTAGCGCCCGTAGCGCGCTCGCGGCGGGCGCGGGCGCCGAGGGTGCGCGGTCCTGGCCCCGGATCCGAGCCGAGCCCGCACGGGCGTCAGCGTGTCGTTGGTCAGTCGGCCGGCCCAGACGAGCTCCCAGACCGCGAGGGCGACAGCGTCATCGGTGTCGGCACCAGCCGCGCGCTCGGCCAGCGCCCGGAAGAACAGGGCCTGCTCACCGGTGAGCGCGGCACGGATCGCTGCGCTCAACGCGCCCTCGACGTCCTCGGGCGGGGGGAAGAGCAACGCTGCCCCGTCGGCCGGCGCAAGCAGCACCCACCCGTCGTGGTCGCCGATGGCCCCGGCCCCCGTCCAGAGCACCTCCCCGGACAGCGTCAACTCATCGAGCAGCGCGGGCGTGTAGTCGGGGACGCGACCCGGCAGCACCAGGGTCTCGAGCGCGCTGGCCGGCAGCGGCACCCCGGCGAGCTGCTCCACGACGCGCAGCAGCCCGTCGACCCCCCGATTCCCACGGGCGCCGACGCCCTGCCACTGCGGGATGAATCGCGCCAATGCCTCGGGCGGCACCGGCTCCACCTCCCGGCGCAGGGCGGCGAGCGAGCGGCGCCGAAGGGCACGCAGCACCTCGGCATCGCACCATTCGGCGCCGGCGCCCCCGGGGCGGAACTCGCCCTGCACGACCCGTCCCGCGGCGCTCAGCCGGGCCAGCGCTGTCCCTACCACCGCCACTCCGATCCCCAGCCGGTCGGCCACCTCCTGCGGACCGAACGGTCCGTGCGTGCGGGCATAGCGCGACACCAGGTCCCCGAGCGGGTCACGGACCGCCTCGGTGAACACCTCCGGGATTCCAACCGGCAGGGCCACCCCCAGCGCGTCCCGGACCCGGCCGCTGTCCTCGATCGCGAGCCAGCGCTCCTGCCCCGCGATGCGGACCCGGACGGCGCGCCGGGCGGTTTCGAGCTCGGCGAGCAGCGCGGCGGTCGCGCCGCGCGCGATGGCCTCGCCCGTGGCGAGGTCACCGACCGTGCGCAGCAGGTCATGGATGGCGTCGAGGCCGTGGGCCCGCCGGTCCGCGGTGAGGCGGCTCAGCTCCTGCTCCACCGTGGCAATGGCCTCGGCGTCGAGCAGTTCGCGCAGCTGCGTCGATCCCAGCAACTCCGCGAGCAGGGCGCTGTCCAGCGACAACGCCTGGGCCCGACGCTCGGCCAGCGGCGCGTCCCCCTCATAGAGGAACATGCCGACGTAGCCGAACAGCAGGGAGCGGGCGAACGGCGAGGCGCTGGGCGTCTCGACTTCCACGACCCGCACCGTGCGGGCGGCGAGCTCACCCATCAAGGCGACCAGCCCGGGCACGTCGAAGACATCCTGCAGGCACTCGCGCATTGCTTCGAGCACCACCGGGAACGAGCCGTACTCGCCGGCGACCTGGAGCAGCTGGTTGGCCCGCTGGCGCTGCTGCCACAGCGGTGCCCGGCGGCGCGGATCGCGCTTGGGCAGCAGGAGCGAGCGGGCCGCGCATTCGCGAAAGCGGGCTGCGAACAGCGCCGAACCGCCGACCTCGGCGGTGACGAGCGCCTCGATCTCGTCGGCGCCGAAGAGGGCGAGCTCGGCACCGGGAGGGTCCGCGTCAGTGTCCGGCAGGCGCACGACGATGCCGTCGTCGGAGTGCATCGCGCTGACGTCGAGCCCGGCCCGTTCGCGCAGCCGGGCGGCGATCGCCAGCGCCCAGGGGGCGTTGACCGGTGAGCCGAATGGTGAGTGGACCACCAGGCGCCAGTCGCCCAGCTCGTCGCGGAAGCGCTCGACGAGGATGGTGCGGTCGTCGGGCAGGTGCCTGGTGGCCGCGCGCTGCTCGTCCAGGTAGGCCAGCAGGTTCGCGGTGCCCCA